>CAMDHL010000046.1 GCA_945898105.1 Comamonas sp. lk
CTCCCAAATCAGACCGCCCGATCCGACACCCGCGTTGTTAAAGACCAGGTGGGGGGCACCAAAACGCGCCAGTGTGGCGGCGCCCAGCGCCTCAATTTGGTCCGCCTTGGACACATCTACGCGCATACCAAGCACTTGCGCACCCACAGATTCCATTTCAGCCACCGCGCGATCCAGCGCGTCTTGCTGTACGTCGGCCAATACCAAATTCATGCCGAGCTTGGCACCGATCCGCGCGCATTCCAAGCCAAAGCCGGAACCGGCACCGGTGAGTACTGCCGTCTTATTGCGAAAGTCCGAAATCATGCGAAAGTCCTATCCGTGAAGTTGAAGATTTATACAGCCACTGCACGCAGCACATAGCCAATGCGCGGGAAGTGCACATGCACTATGCCCGCGCGCGGATCTTCGCGGCGCAAGGTGTAGCGGGTGCGTGTGGCGGCTAGCAAAACGCCTTGAGTGGGCTCTTGCCCGAAGGTTTCGGCAGCAACCGTCACCATCGATCCGAGGGCAATGCCATGGTCGTCCTGAAATACATCGGAGGCGGGCATCGCAAGGGGGATGCTGTCCCGTGCTAAGGCAATGGCTTGCTCAGCGTTCCATTTTTCTGACTGCCCATGACCCAATGCAGCCATGCGATCCATCCAGGCCGTAACAGCCGGCGTAGCGTCCAGAATACCGGCCAACACTGGCACCACCTGACGCGTAAACCAAAGCGGGTGGTAGGCGGCGAAGTCCGCAACACAAGGGGAATCTCCCAGCAAAAAAGCCTGTCCATCCAGCATGTGCGATAAGCGCCGCAAGTAAGACTTGTAAATGCCGCTCGCATCTCCAGGGCGCAAGCGCGTCATACCGCCCGACATAGCGGCACGGTCCGCGCTAAACGATTGCGCTGCTTCGGGAGGGGCGTTGGCAAACAGTGCGGCTGCGCCCTTTGCGCTGAGGTTGTACCCCATGGCAGCCCAGAACAAAGTGCTGTCGGCCCATTGCGCCAATACGCGCGCCACGCCTTTGCTAGCTGCCGGGTATAGGCTGGGTTGCGGTTGCAAATGCTCCAACACTTCACAGATCAGTGCGGTGTCGCAATAGATGTCTGCGCCGATTTGCAAAAAAGGGGTTTTGCGATAGCCGCCGGTCAGCGCAAGAACATCAGGTTTGGGCAGGATGCTGGGCACGGTCACGCTGCGCCAGGCCATCCCTTTATAGCCCAGCACCAAGCGCACTTTTTCTGAAAAAGGAGAAATTTTGTAGTGGTGCAGCACAGCAGTGGATGCGGATTCAGACATGGTCGGCTCCTGCGGTGATTTTAGATTTGCGTGGTGCAAAAATCATTTTTAAGGTATCGGGTATATCGCGCACTTCAGCGCCTTCAAGCACGCCGCGCGATTGCAAAGCGCGGTGCAATGCCGGCAGGTGGTAATGCGGTACTGCGGGGTACAAATGGTGCTCGAGGTGGTAATTCACATGGTGCGGGAACAAGATGGCACCGAGCACGCGATTAGCGGCACTACCAAAAGTACGATTACTCCGCGCAGCCGTCAGAGGCGACGACAAATCGCTGACCGCGCCGTGCTCACATATCGCGCGTAACCGCAATATGGGTTGCAAGGCAGTCAATAATGGCACGATCCAGACCGCCATATAAACCGTCAGTGCGTGCACGCCGCCCAGTGCAAAGGCGATCGAGGGCATGACAATATGCGCGCAGACCACCACATAGCGGTCCTGCCGCGCGGCCTTGCGCAACTGCGAAGAGGTATCGTCCAAGGGGCGAATGGCCCGTTGCGTATCTTCATTGATTGCAGGAGCACCGAAAAAATAGGCATAGGTTTTCCAGGCATTCCAGCCGACGACATCCTGCAATAACTTGCGCAGCAAATAGGCTTTGCCACGCGGGTAGCCGCCATGGATTGCGGTGTCCGGGTCTTCGCTGCCGTAAAGATTGTTGTGGTGCAGGCGGTGCGTCACGCGGTAGGTACACATGGACACGCCGCTGCTCATGCCAATCAGACGCCCCAGCATGTCATTGGCACCGCGATGCGACAACAAACGGTAGTGCGCTGCTTCGTGCGAAAGGATGAACAAACTGTGCTGCGCGACACCCATCAATACGATTCCGGCAAGCATCCAAGGGCTGCCCCAAAGTCCGACGATCAGCGCGCCTGCGGCAACAAGCAGCACGCCGGTTTGTGCCATCGCCAGAAGCGAACGCACATCGTCCAGTTGGGTGAACGGCAACAACTCTTGGGCACTAAGCGCTTTACGGGCCTGCGCATTCAGGGAGCCGGGGGCGCGCAAATCGTCACGGAACTCTTCGCCACGCGCTGACCCATCTGACTGCGCAGGCGCGGTATGCGGCGCATCGGGAGTGGCTTGTAAGCCGGGACCCGGCGGTGCCATACCGGCGACCTTGGAAAGCGCGCTGTCCTGCTGCATCTTTATGGCTCCTTGGGTTTGGCCGCTATATAGCCTTGGCTAAATCAACTTCACCAGCTGTTTGCCGAAATTACGCCCGCTCAGAAGGCCCAAAAAGGCCTGCGGTGCATTTTCGATGCCTTGCGCAACCGTTTCGCGAACGCGCAATGCACCGCTTGCAACCAAACCACCCAGTTCTGCCAATGCAACTGGCCAGACTTGCGGGTGTTCGCTAACGATAAAGCCTTGTACGCGAAGGCGCTCCCGCAAAATCAGCTGCGGTAGTGCCAACGGAATTGGTGCGCCGTTGTAACCCGCAATCATCCCGCACACCGCTACCCTGCCAAAGGCATTCATAAGAGGCATGACAGCGTTCATCACCATACCGCCCACGTTTTCAAAATAGCCCTCAACGCCCTGCGGGCAGACTGCCTGCAAGGCAGCAGTCAAGCTGGCCGCATCTGGGTACTGCTTGTAATCCACGCAGGCGTCAAAGCCCAGTTCGTTTACTACGTAAGCGCATTTATCCGCCCCCCCAGCCACGCCCACCACGCGACATCCTCGCGCTTTAGCCAATGCGCCAAATGCACTTCCCACCGCGCCAGAGGCCGCACTCACCACCAGCGTGTCACCCGACTTGGGGGCGATGATGTGCACAAGCCCGTAATACGCAGTGACGCCAGGCATGCCAACTGCGCCCAAATAGGCGCTTAGGGGCACCCGGCTGTCATCAACTTTTCGCAACATGCCGGTCATAGCCGCAGGCACTAGACCGTATTCCTGCCAGCCGCCCATGCCCACCACTTTGTCGCCTGCAACAAAGCCTGAGTTGCGCGATTCCAATACCTCGCCCACTGTGCCGCCAATCATGGTTTCATTCAGGGCTTGCGGTTGGGCGTAATTTTTTGCGTCGTTCATGCGCCCGCGCATGTAGGGATCCAAGCTGAGGAAATGATGACGCACCAATACGTCGCCATCGGCAAGTGCGGATGTAGGGGTACTGACGAGGCTGAAGTTTTCAAGGCTCGGCGCTGCGCTGGGGCGACTGATGAGATGGATTTGGCGGTTGAGTGGCATATCGTCTACTCCGTGTTGGTTCCGGTTGATGCGCGCTGCAAGAGCGTGGCCGAGCGGGATACTTCTTTAAGGTATTTGAAGGTGCCTACGGCCATGGCACAAGCTCGGCCCTTGGCGTCGTAAATTGTGGACTGGGTGAAGGCAAGAGTGGCAGTGCGGTGCAGCAATTGACCGCGGGCTGTTAAGGAGCCGCTGGCCGCTTGCATAAAGCTGGTCTTCATTTCAATGGTCACCACGCCCTGCCCTGGCGTGTCACTGCGCGCTGCGGTGGCCATAGACACATCTAGCAAGGTCATGATCGCCCCGCCATGCGTCACACCTAGCGAATTTTGGTGCTCAGGCAGCGGCGCATAGCTAATTTCGGAATGGCCATCAGCACACTGGTCGAGGATAAAACCCATATGTACGACGAAAGGAATTTGAAGGCCATCTCCACCCAAGGCGCGCCACGAAGCCGCCGCCTTTTCGCCTGCAGATTTCGCGTTTTCAGCCACCCGTCACCACGCTTACGCCGCCGTCCACCGCCAGCCATTGGCCGGTGATATGTTTACCGGCGTCGGAGGCATACAACAGGCACAGGCCTTTGAGGTCTTCGTCATCGCCCAGGCGCTTGAGCGGCGCATGCGCAGCCAGGCGCTCTTCGCCCATGGCCTTGAGCGTACCGGCCGTCATTTTGCTGGGGAAAAAGCCCGGGCAAATCGCGTTGACGGTGATGTTGTATTTACCCCATTCGGCGCCCAGCGTCCGAGTGAAATTGATCACTGCACCTTTAGAAGTGTTGTACGCCAAGGTATTCATGCCTTCGGGGTTGCCGCCCAATCCAGCAATGGATGCCACGTTAATAATGCGGCCCGAACGCCGCGCAATCATGCTTTTCTTGGCAATGGCTTGACTAAGCAAAAAGTAACCGCGCACGTTAAGGTTCATCACCTTGTCCCAGGCGTCGATGGGGTGATCTTCAGCAGGAGAGCCCCAGGCAGCACCAGCGTTATTGACCAGGATGTCCACATCGCCCATGCGTTGCAGGGTTTCGTCGGCCAGTCGGGCGATCTCGCTGTCTTTGGCGCAATCGGCTGCGATCCAACGGGCGTCAATGCCCGCGGCTTGCAATTCGGCGGCCGCCAGCTCCAGGTCTTCGGCCTTGCGCGAGCTGAGCATGATCTTGGCACCCGCTTCGCCCAGTGCATGGGCCATCTGCAGCCCAAGGCCACGTGAACCGCCGGTCACCAGCGCGGTTTTGCCGGTCAGGTCGAATAATTGTTGAATAGTGCGTGTCATAGAAAATTCCAAAAACGTTTAATTAAAACCTGTCGCCAAACCAGAGCCTCGGATTTTTACCCTTTGCCGGCGCGCAGCATGTCGCACCAGCGATAGCCCGGCGCACGGTAAAAACCGCCCTACCCGATTCAACGGGGTAGTTTTTCCTCGCGAAGCCGCGAGCGCACCACAATAAGCACCACGCCTGCCGCCACCGCAAACAGGCCGCAAGCCAACAGCGCCACATGGCCTTGCGCACCGGCATCGCGGGCAAAGCCAGAAAGCACTGCCGATAGCAAACCGCCGTAAATGAGTATCCAGATCAAACGCTCCAGCCGCAGGAGACGCACATCGGTGGTGCCGTTGTACTTTTTAAAAAATGCCATTAAAAAGCCTCCTCTGGGAATGATGCACAGGTCATATCCCTGGATTCAACCACAGACAACCAGGCTCCGATTTTTGGCAACTCATAGTGGAAGAAGAATTGGGCCGCGCCCAAACGCCCCCGGGTCGCGATGCCATCCGCTTTCGGATCGACCTCCAGCGCGGCGCACGCTACATCCAACCAAATCCAGGCCAGCACCGTATGACCAAAAGCCTGCATATACGGTACGGCATTGGCTAAGGCCTCGCCGGGAACGCCGGTGGACCACGCTGCCCGGGTAGCCGCTCCGACCTGCGTCAGTGCCTGCCCTAGCGACGCCGCGTGCTCTGCCAACACCGCGTGGCTGCCCGCACGGGCCATGCTCGCCTGCATGCGCGAGGCCAATAATTGCATGCCTTTGCCGTTTTCCATCAGCACTTTACGGCCCAGCAGGTCCAGTGCCTGGATGCCGTGGGTACCTTCGTGGATCATATTGAGGCGGTTATCGCGCCAATACTGCTCCACCGGAAAGTCCCGCGTGTACCCGTAGCCGCCATGCACCTGAATGGCCAGCGAATTGGCTTCCAGGCACCACTCGCTAGGCCAGCTCTTGGCAATGGGCGTGAGTACTTCCAGCAACAGGCGTGCGTCATCTGCGGCTGCAGCCTCTGCGGTGTGCTGTTCATCAACCAAGCGGGCACAGTACAAAGCGAGCGCCAAGGCGCCTTCGCCATAAGCTTTTTGGGCTAGCAGCATACGTTTGATATCGGTGTGCTCGATGATGCGCACTTGGGGTTGCGAAGCGTCTTTGCCACCCGCGCCCATGGGCCTGCCCTGGGGCCGGCTTTTCGCATAGTCCAGTGAAGCGTAGTAGCCTGCCAGGCCTAGCATGGTGGCTGCGATGCCAACACCAATACGCGCCTCGTTCATCATGTGAAACATGCAGCGCAAACCCTCGCCGGGTTGGCCCACCAAATAGCCGATAGCGCCCGCACCCTTGCCATCCAGACCGGCGCTGCTGGCCACCGGGAACTTGCCTTCGCCGAAGTTCAGCAAGGTGTTGGTCGTGCCGCGCCAGCCCAGCTTGTGATTCAGGCCGGCCAAAGCGACGTCATTGCGTACCCCAGTCAATTCGCCTTGTGCATCAACCAATTTCTTGGGAACGATGAAGAGGGAGATACCGCGTGTACCGGGTATGAGTTTGCCCTCGGCATCCGGGATCTTTGCCAGTACCAGATGGATGATGTTCTCGCTGAGCTCGTGCTCACCGCTGGAAATCCACATCTTGTTGCCTTTAACCCGGTAACGCGGGCCTAAGGCGTCAGCCTGATAGCCATCGCCATCGGGCACAGCGCGGGTCACTATGTCGGACAAGCTGGACCCGGCCTGCGGCTCGCTCAAGCACATGGTGCCGGAAAAGCGACCCGAAAACTCTTGCAGGGCGAACACCTTTTTTTGCGTCTCGGTACCGTGCACCATCAGCAAATTGGCGTTGCCCGTGGTGAGCATGCTGGTCCCAATACCGACCGAGGCGCAGGCGAAAAAGGCATTGGCTGCCGCCTCAACGCTATAGGGCAGCTGCATGCCGCCAATGTCGTAGTCCTGCGCTGCGCTGAGCATGCCCGAAGCGGCATAGGCATCGGCCGCGTCTTTGCTTGCCTGCGGCAAGATAACGCGCTCGCCATCAAAGCGCGGCTCCTCGATGTCTACCAGACGGTTAAACGGTGCGTATTTTTCGCGGGCTATACGCTCGCAGGTATCGAACACCGCGTCGAAGGTTTCGCGCGAATGATCGGCAAAACGCGCTCGACCGGTGAGCTGCTCTGTGCGCAACCAATCGTGCAGTAAAAAGTCGATGGTTGCGCGCAGCTTCATAGCAAGCGTCCTTTACAAAACTTCGAAGATACCTGCTGCGCCCATGCCGCCACCGATACACATGGTGACGCAAACCCGCTTAGCACCGCGACGCTTGCCTTCGATCAATGCGTGGCCGGTCAGGCGCTGGCCGCTCATGCCAAAGGGGTGGCCCACCGCAATAGCGCCGCCATTTACGTTGAGCTTGTCTGCCGGAATGCCCAGCTTGTCGCGGCAATACAGCACTTGCACGGCGAAGGCTTCGTTCAGTTCCCACAAGTCGATGTCGGCAACCGTCAGACCCAGGCGCTTGAGCACTTTGGGCACTGCGTACACGGGGCCAATGCCCATTTCGTCGGGCTCGCAACCAGCGACCGCAAAGCCCAGGAAACGACCTAAAGGCTTGAGCCCTTTTTGCTCGGCTATTTTTTCGTGCATCACGACTACCGCACCCGCGCCATCAGACAACTGGCTGGCGTTACCCGCAGAGACCATACCGCCAGGCAGTGCTGAACGCAAGTCTTTAATGCCTTCGTAGGTGGTACCGGCGCGAATGCCTTCGTCATCGGACACCGTCACTTGCTTGGTCATCATGCCCATCACTTTGTCGGCCACACCCATGGTGACTTTGATCGGAGCAATCTCGTCTTTGAACAGGCCTTTTTCCAAAGCGGCAGAGGCTTTTTGCTGGCTGGCAGCGCCATACTGGTCCATGGCTTCGCGGCTGATGTTGTAGCGCTTGGCCACTTGCTCAGCGGTTTGCAACATCGCCCAATAGACCTCCGGTTTGTTTTTTTCCAGCCAGGGGTCGGCCAGCATGTGTTTGTTCATTTCCTGCGCGGTACAGGAAATAGCCTCCAGGCCACCGGCCACGTAAATATCGCCTTCGTTGGCCAAGATACGCTGCGCCGCCGTAGCAATGGTTTGCAGGCCGGAAGAGCAAAAACGGTTGATGGTCATACCAGAAACGCTGACCGGGCAACCGGCGCGCAATGCAATCTGGCGCGCGATATTGGCACCGGTGGCGCCTTCGGGCGTCCCGCAGCCCATGATGACGTCATCGACCTCACCGGCTTCGATACCGGCGCGCTTGATCGCGTGTTCGACCACATGGCCGCCCATAGTGGCTCCATGGGTCATGTTGAATGCGCCCTTCCAGCTTTTGGTCAGGGGCGTGCGGGCGGTGGAAACAATTACTGCTGAAGTCATGGCGGTTCCTTAATTAAATGTCTTACCTTCGGCGGCCAGGCGCGCCAGTAAGGGCGCGGGCTTCCAGAAATTGGCATCGTCCAAGGGGTTTTGGGCAAAGCGGTGCATAGCTTGCACTACGTTGAACAGTCCCACCTCGTCCGCATATAGCATCGGGCCGCCGCGGTAAGGAGGGAAGCCATAGCCGAAGATGTAGGCGATGTCTATATCGCTGGCCTTGTTGGCAATACCCTCTTCCAAAATATGCGCTGCTTCATTTACAAGAGCGAACACCAGGCGTTGCACGATTTCTTCGTCGCTGATCTTGCGCGGTGTGATGCCATTGGCAGCGCGGTAGTCTTCGATCATCTTGACTACTTCGGCGTTCGGAATCGCGTCGCGCTTGCCAGGTTTGTAGTCATACCAACCGGCGCCGGTCTTTTGTCCGAAACGACCTTTCTCGCACAAGAGATCAGCGGTTTTGCTGTACTTCATATTGGCACGCTCAACGGAGCGGCGCTTGCGGATGGCCCAACCAATGTCGTTGCCTGCCAAATCGCCCATCCGGAAGGGGCCCATGGCCATCCCAAATTTCTCCATGGCTTTATCCACTTGTTGCGGCGTGCAGCCCTCGTCCAGCAAAAAGCCACCCTGGCGGCCATATTGCTCGATCATGCGGTTGCCGATGAACCCGTCGCACACGCCCGAGACCACCGCAGTCTTGCGAATCTTCTTAGCAACGGCCATCGAAGTGGCCATTACGTCTTTGGCCGTCTTGGCCCCTCGCACCACTTCCAGCAACTTCATCACATTGGCGGGACTGAAGAAATGCAGGCCCACTACGTCCTGCGGGCGCTGCGTGAAGGCGGCAATCTGGTTGACATCTAATGTGGAAGTGTTAGACGCCAAAATTGAGCCGGGCTTCATGACGCGGTCCAGTTCCTTGAATACTTTTTCCTTAACGCCGATTTCTTCAAACACAGCTTCGATGGCCATGTCGGTGCCAGCAAGTTCGTCGTAACTCAAAGTGGTGGACAAAAGTGCCATGCGCTGCTCGTATTTGTCTTGCTTGAGTTTGCCTTTTTTCACCTGGGCTTCGTAGTTACCGCGGATGGTGGCCACGCCTTTGTCCAGGGCTTCCTGTTTCATTTCCAGCATCTTCACGCTAATGCCGGCATTCATAAAGTTCATCGCAATCCCGCCGCCCATGGTGCCAGCGCCGATGATGGCCACGCTCTTGATCTCGCGCGCTTGGATGCTGGAATCGATATCTGGAATCTTGGAGGCAGCGCGCTCACCAAGGAACAAGTGGCGCAGGGCGCGGCTTTCGGATGTCATCATCAAGTTGATGAAAATCTGGCGCTCGGTGGCCATGCCGTCTTCAAATTTCTTGGTCGCCGCTGCTTCCACCGCCTCGATGCACTTCATGGGGGCCGGGTAGTTCTTGGACATCGCTCCAACCATATTGCGGGCGAACTGGAAATAGGCATCACCCAAGGGGTGCTTGCAAGGCAAGTCACGCACCAGCGGCAACGGACGGGTGGCAGCTACCGAGCGGGCAAAGGCCAACGCCTCTTCGGCCAGGCTCTCAGCGGACTTAGAGATCTTGTCAAACAATTTTTGACCCGGCAGCATGGCCAGCATTTCGCTTTTGATGGCTTCTCCCGAAACCACCATGTTCAGGCCGGCTTCGACGCCCAGCACGCGCGGCAAACGTTGTGTGCCGCCCGCACCGGGTAGCAGGCCTAGCTTCACTTCCGGCAGTGCAATGCTGGCGCCCGGTGCTGCGATGCGGTAGTGGCAACCCAACGCCAGTTCCAGGCCTCCGCCCATGGCAACCGAATGAATGGCAGCGACGACGGGCTTAGTAGATTTTTCCAGCAGCAGGATGACGCTATTGAGGTTAGGCTCCATCATGGCTTTGGAGGAGCCGAATTCGCGAATATCGGCGCCGCCCGAAAAGGCTTTGCCTGCGCCAGTGATGATGATGGCTTGCACCGCCGAATCGGCCAGCGCCTTGGCCATGCCGTCGGCAATACCGACACGGGTGGAATGCCCGAGCCCGTTGACCGGGGGATTGTCGAGCGTGATAAGAGCGATATCGCCCTGAACCTGGTAATGCGCTGTCATGCTTGCTTTCCTTGTAAAGATGCGGCAGTGTAGAGACGGAGAAACAAAATAGAACGACCGTTCTTTTTTACAAATTGTAGGCCTTTTTACTCGAGAGAAGTCGTTTTTTGTCCCGACAGAGACAAAGGTTACCTCAAACCTCTAGCCACTCTTTGCGCACCTCCGGACTGCTCTGAAAGGAGGCGGAAGTGCCTTCAAACACCACCTTACCATGCCCCATGACCAAGCAGCGGTCAGAAATTTGCAGGGCAATCGTTAATTTTTGCTCAATCAGCAGGACCGACAGACCGCGCGCCCGAAGGACTTTCAAAAACTGCGCAACGAGGTCCACGATCTTGGGAGCCAGACCCTCCGTAGGCTCGTCGATGATGACCAGGTCCGGGTCGCCCATTAAAGTGCGACACAAAGTGAGCATCTGCTGCTCGCCGCCAGACAGAACGCCTGCCTCCACGTCCGCGCGCTCACGCAACCGCGGAAACAAGGTGTACACATCCTGAAACGTCCAGCGCGGGTTTTTATGGCCGGATTTTTCGCCCAGCATCAGGTTCTGGTGCACTGTCAGTCGAGGGAAGATATCCCGGTTTTCCGGCACATAGCCAATGCCCAACCGCGCAATTTGGTGAGGCTTCTTGCCTAGCAGCTCTCGGCCTTTCCATTGCACTGAGCCTTTGGTATCGACAAGGCCCATGATGGCTTTGGCGGTGGTAGAGCGGCCCGAGCCATTGCGCCCCAACAGGACCAGAATTTCACCTTCACCCACTTGAAAATCCACACCATGGAGCACATGGCTCTTGCCATAAAACGCATGTAGGCCTCGCACCCGCAACATGATTACGCGCTCCGCTTTGCCGGGTCGGCCTGAACATCGGCCACTGCGCTACCCAGATAGGCTTCCTGCACACGGGGGTCCGCGCGCACGGCCTCGGGCGTATCAAAGGCAATCACTTTGCCATACACCAGCACCGCAATTTTGTCGGCCAGGCCAAACACGACGCCCATGTCGTGCTCCACGGTAAGTAAGGTCTTGCCCTCGGTAGCCTCGCGGATCAGGGCTACGAAATGGCGGGTTTCGCTGGCACTCATGCCCGCCGTGGGCTCGTCAAGCAAAATCACATTCGCACCGCCGCCAAG
>CAMDHL010000047.1 GCA_945898105.1 Comamonas sp. lk
ACAGCCTGGGGGTTTTCACGTCATGTTGATGGAATTAAAGCTGCCTTTGCAAAAAGACACCACTATTCCCCTGACCTTGCGCTTTAAAGACGCTGAGGGCGTGCAAAGCAGTATGGACATCAAGGTGCCGGTGTCCCAAATGGCGCCCGCTGGCGGTACGGCACACCAGCACGGCGAGCACTAATACTGCGGGATGCGCCTAAGCCAACGCTGCCGCAAACACGGCATCCAATTGCGCCCGCCATGGCACTTTGTCCGTTTCGGGCACAAAGCTGGCGTCGATGCTGTTGCGGGCGAGTTGCCAAGCGTCCTGAGCGCTTAGTTGGGGCAAAGCAGCAAACACAGCTTCAAAGTTGGTGAGTAGATAGCCGCCAAAATAGGCCGGGTCGTCCGAGTTGATGGTGATGCACAAACCTGCGTGCAGCAGCGAGGCTAGGTTGTGCTCTTGCATGGTTTTGAATACACAGAGCTTCACGTTGGACAGCGGGCACACCGTCAGCGGCATATGGCTTGCGGCCAAGCGCTGCACCAACGCCGGGTCTTCGGTGCAGCGCACGCCATGGTCTATGCGCTCCACTTGCAAGACATCGAGCGCGCTTTCTATGTAGGCTGGTGGCCCCTCCTCGCCGGCATGCGCGACGATGCGCAAGCCCAGCGTGCGGCACTTGGCAAATACGCGGGCAAATTTTTCAGGCGGGTTGCCGCGCTCGCCCGAATCCAAGCCGACGCCGATAAAGTGCGCGCGGTAAGGCAAGGCAGCTTCCAAGGTATCGAAAGCGGACTCTTCGGACAAATGCCGCAAGAAGCACAGGATCAGGCTGGCGCTGATGCCATATTGCGCCTTGGCGTCAGCGCAAGCGCGGGATAGTCCTTCGACCACGGCGCCCATGGATACGCCGCGCTCGGTATGGGTTTGTGGGTCAAAAAATAATTCGGCGTGCACGATATGGTCCGCATGCGCCCGTGCGAAGTAGGCCATCGCCATGCGGTAGAAATCGTCTTCCTCTATAAGTACCGAAGCACCGGCGTAGTACAAATCTAAAAAGCTTTGCAAGTCGGTAAACGCATAGGCTGCGCGCAAAGCTTCCACGCTGGGGTAGCTCAGCGTAATACCGTTTTTTTCGGCCAATGCAAATATCAACTCCGGCTCTAAAGAGCCTTCGATATGGATGTGCAACTCGGCTTTGGGCATGCGCGCCAGCAGGGCGGGCAAGTGGTCGCGGGCGATGGCGGCGTAGGTCATGGTGATGTTCTCTCTTCAAGCAATCAGGCTAGCGGCGGCAAACCCGCTTCCATGGCTTTCAGCTCTTGCAACGGCGGTATGGTGGCCAGCATGTGCGGGTCCAGCATATCCCAGACGATGCCGCAGCGCGGCTTGTGCGGATTTGTCACTTCTATCGTACGCGTAGGCGTAAATATCGCATCGGCCACGGTGTCAAAAATCTCGGGGTACAAGGTCTCTTGCAGCACCTGGCAGTCGTGCACTAGTGCTGCCGTGGGCGTTTGCGCGTTGATCACGCCGATGCGGTAAAGCATGCCCCATTCGGCATCAAAAAAGCCATGGCCTTTGCCAAAGCGCACGCCATGCTCATTGATGGCGCCAGTGCCAGTAATCATGTAGTCCAGGCGCGGCAGCTCAACGCGTATTTGCGCAAGCGTCATATGCCGCCCGTGGCGCTCCATACCGTCCAGCGTCGCTGCGTACAGCAAGCGGTCTTTGGGGATGGTGGCCGGGTCCAACAGCCAGAAGCCCCGCCGTATGGAATAGGTCGTCATCAAAATACGCTTGCCTTCGCACAGCGTTCGATAGCGTAACTCTTCAATACAGTTGTCCGGGGTAATGAAGATGCACTCGGACTGCTGGTAGTAGCGGTGCGCCATCAAGCGGTCGGTGGCTGCGCTGCTGCCCACAAAGTCGGTAATGAATTCGCCGAAATCAAAATGAAAACGACTGTCGGCAAAGGCCACTTCGCGCAGCACTTCAAACACGCGCTCGCGCACCGTGTGTTTATGGTCGGTGTGTTCCATAGGCTTCTTTCATTCAATCAAAAAAGTTGACTGCGCACTTAGGCTGCAGGCGCCATCGCATAGCGTTGGAGCACATAGCGCTCCAGCACCACGACCAAGCTGTTGAGCGCTACGGCAATGACAATGGCCACCACCGCTACGCTCCAAATCATTCCGAAATCGAGCACTCCGCGCGACACATTGAGCAAGTTCCCTATGCCTGTGCCGGTAGCCAGCCACTCTGCAATCATCACGCCCAAAAATGCGCGCGGGGCTGCTAAGCGAGCAGCAGCGCACAGGTAGGGCAAGGCCCAAGGCAGTGCAATTAGGCGTAACTGCCGCCATCGTCCGGCGCCATACACCCGTACAAAGTCGGTGGCGCTCGTGGGCACCAGTGCGAGCCCTTGCGCAATCGTGACAAAGGCTGGGAAAAAAGTCACCGAAATAGTCACCACCAAGATGCTGGCCGTACCGCGCCCGAACACTAGCACCACCAAAGGCGTCAGCGCTACCAGCGGCATGGACTGGCTGACCAGGGCCACCGGCATCAGGCTGTGGCCTAGCGCTTTATAGACCGTGGTACCCACCGCCAGTAGCAGCGCTACGGCCAGCCCGGCCAGCATGCCCAGCACGGTGTACGGCAAGGTTTGTGATAACGCATCGATCAGCAGCTCGCGGTTTTCAGCGGCGTTATCCACGCTAAACAAATGCTCCAGCACGCCCACTGGTCCGCGCAGCACGATGTCGGACACGCCCAGCAGCGTAAATAGTGCAATCACCCCGTACCACAGCACAAAGGGCATGGCCAGCGTACCCAGTCGTATCGCCCAGCGCGTAGCGGCGCTTTCGGTGTCTAGCCCAGCCTGATAGCCCAACGGCGTGCTAGCGCTTTGGGTGTTGCCGGCAAAGCGCGCGGCGATCAGCCCCGCACAGCCATACGCGATGCCGCTGATCGCGGTAGCCGTAAGGCCAATCCCCCACAAACGCTCCGGATTGGCCCGACCCAGCGAACCGATTAAATAGGTGCCCAGCCCGGCATTGCCGCCACTTCCAAACTCGGCCAGCAGCGAGCCCAGCACAGCAGCGGGCGCGGCTACGCGCAAACCGGCCAGCAGCGTAGGTAAGCCGCTGCGCAAACGGATGCGGCGCAGCACTTGCGCATCATTGCCGCCATAAACGCGCACCAGGTCCACCAAGCGTGCGTCTACTTGCGTCAGACCCAACACAGTGGCCACCATGGTCGGGTAGTACAGCGACAGCGCCGCCAGCACCACGCGTGGCGTATCGCCTTGCAAAGCAATCACCAAAATCGGCACTAGCGCAATGGCCGGCATGGCAAACAAGGTTACGTTCACGCCAGCCATCAAGCGACCCGCCGGGCGCCACCAGGCAAACCACATACCCATCAGCACCGCTACCGTGTTGCCGATGACAAAACCGGCAAACGCGGTTTTGAGCGTGCCCCAAATATGTGGCGGGTAGTCGCTCCGGTCCACCCACCATTGGCGCAGGATACCGCTGGGTGCGGGCAGTGCGCCTTGGCCCACCCATTGCGCTTGCCCCACCACTTCCCATAGCAAAAGCATCAGCAGCAAGCCGGGCAAAGCAGCGTGGTGGCGTGTCGGCGTGTCCATACCGTTTGCGCTAAGCCGTGCCGTACAAAATGCCTGCAACGCGCTGCTCCAGTGCGCGAAATTCAGGGCTGTTAAACAAGTCCACGGTGCGCGGTCTGGCAAAAGGCACTTCAACGATCTGCGCGATGCGCCCGGGCTGGCTTTGCATCACCGCCACACGGTCTGCCAAAAACAAAGCCTCGTCAATACCATGCGTGACCAACAGTGTGGTGGTGGGCCGCTCCAGCCAGATGCGTTGTAACTCCAGGTTCATGCTGCGGCGCAGGATCTGGTCCAGCGCGCCAAAGGGCTCGTCCAGCAATAGCACCTCGGGCTGCGTTACCAGCGCACGCGCTATTGCCACCCGCTGGCGCATACCGCCTGATAGTTGCGAAGGCAATGCGTTTTCAAAACCTTTCAGGCCCACCAACTCCACCAGACTGCGGATGCGCGACATGTCCACCGGCGCGCCGGTCACTTCCAGCGGCAAGCGCACGTTGTCTACCACCGAGCGCCAAGGCAGTAGCGCTGCGTCCTGAAACGCAATCCCCAGCGCGCCGCGTTGCTGCAAAGCCAGCGGGGTCTCGTCGCCGATGCGCACCGTACCGCCATCGGGCTGCTCCAGCCCGGCAGCCAGACGCAGCAAGGTTGACTTACCGCAGCCCGAAGGCCCGATCAGCGCGGTAAACGAGCCTGCCGGGCAATGCAGAGAAACATTCTCCAGCGCCACCAAAGACGCAGCGCCGGAGACTGCGAACACGCGCCCGACCTGGGCTATGCGCAGTTCGCTGTTACGCATCAGATTTCTTTGAGCAAGCTGGTGTCAAAGTGCGACTTGTCGGCCTTCACATTGACCGCGTTGAGTGCCGCAATGCAGTTGGCAATCGATACATCGCTCATGGCAAAAATGCCACCCGAATTCACCATCAAGGCCTTTTGTGCCTCGTTAAAAAACAACTCGTTTTCCACGGTGCGGCCGGTGCCTTTGAACCAAGTGTCTTTGAACTTGGGCGGGTAGGCCTTGGTGTCTTTGAAGTTCTCGTCCCAGCCTTTGCGGCTGGCGCGCATAAAGGCCACGATGTCTTTGCGGCGGGTCTTCAGCGTCTCTTGGGTTACGACCACGACGTCGTTAAACAGCGGCAGTTTGAAGTCCGCTAGCAGGAAGCTGGTAGCGTCTTTGCCCATGCTCTTGATGGTGAAAGGTACGTTGGTGGTGAAGTCCAGCGAACCGTCGATCTCGCCTTTAATTAGTGGTGTCGGATCGTAGGCGTAAGGCACGATCTTGACTTTGGCTTTATCGATACCGTTGAGCTTGAGCATGGCCTCCACCGTCAGACGGTTGACGGGTGGCACGGCAATGGTTTTGCCGATCAAATCCTGCGGTGATTTCAAAGGCTTGGAGGCAAGGCTGACGATGCCAACCGGATTTTTTTGGTATTGCGCGCCGATGATGACTAGCGGTGCTTTTTGGTCCGTGATGGCCTTGATAGCAGTCTCCACCGTGGTCAGGCAGACATCGGCCTTCTTGGACAGCAGCGAGGCCTCGGGGATGACGTCCGGGCCGCCGGACAAATACGTCAGGTCAATGCCTTCGGCTTTGTAAAAACCTTTGTCCATGGCGATAAAGTAGCCCATGAATTCGGCGTCGTTCACCCATGCCGCTTGCATGGTGAGTTTGGCAGCACTTTGGCTCCAGGCGCCCATGGGCGCAATAGACGCTAAAGCGGCGGAGGTGGCAAGAAACTGGCGGCGTGAAGCTTTCATGGTGTCATCCTTTGAAGGTGGAAAGTTAAAAAACAAGGGGCGGGGAAATCGGTAGAAAACAACTTTTAAAAATGCGATTCAGGCTATGCCGATGATGCGCTGCAACTCGGCCAATGCCGGTATGGCGCGCACCTGTTCGGGCGTGATGTCTTTCCAGTTCAGCCCGCGTGGACGCTGGGTTTCGCGGGCGACTTGCATGCTGCGTGTGGGTGTGCATATCCAGTCCACCAAAACATCGTCGGGGCTGGGGTAGAGCTTTTTGTCCAGTACCTGCACATCATGTACCACGGTGACTAGCGGCGTCAGGTTATTCACCAAACCCATGTCGCTGAAGATGCGCCACTCCAGATCAAAAAAACCATGGCCGCGCCCAAAGCGCACGCCCGACGTAGCCACCGCCGATGCGCCGGTTGCCACAAAATCAAAAGCGCCCAAATCTGCCAGAGCGTTGAGCGTGAGCGGCTCGCCAAAATACGCTAGCCCGTCCGGCCACGCGCCATAGAGTTCGTGACCCTTGGGTACTGCGCCCGGGCGCAGCAGGTAAAAGCCGCTGGCCATGTTGTAGCTGGAAACTACCAGGCTCACACCGCGCGCCAGCAGGCGCTGGCGAAGGCCGGTCAGGCTGTTGTCCGGCGTGACAAACACATGGCGCGCTGCATCAAAACCGGGCAACGCCCACAGGCGGTCTATGGCGGCATCCGAGCCGGCGAAGTCGGGGATGAACTCTGAAAAGCGCAAATGAAAACGCGAGTCTGGCAGCGCCACGGCACGCAGGCCGTCCCACAGTTGTTCACGGGCAAAAGCGGAAGCGGCCAATCGGTTTCCTCGTGCGCGGGTTTGACAAATCCAAGGCGTGCGTCCCGGCTTTTTAACGACGCACCATAGCGCCTCGAAGCTGGAACTTTTGTTTCAGATAATCATAGTATCATGGAATGATTGTTTCAACTACCGCCTTTTGGCCCATGTCCAAGCGCATGCATTTTCGGGTCAGACTAACCGTTTTTCCTGTTGGCGGTGGCCCGGTCCGTCTTGCGATACTGCGGCTATGACCACCCGCCTGACGCTGGCTATCCAGGAACACTTTGAGCAGCTCTCGCCCAGCGAGCGCAAACTGGCCAAGCTGCTGCTGGATCGCGCCGACGACATGCTCACCTACTCCGCCACCGAGTTGGCCGCCATGGCCGATGTCTCCAAGGCCACGGCCGCCCGCCTGTTTCGCAGCCTGGGTTATGCCGATTTCAACGAAGTGCGCCTCCAAGCGCGCGAAGAGCGCAACCTGGCCCCGCCGTTTCAGGCACCGCGCCCTGCCGGAGCGGCCGCCCCGGTGCGCAGTCACAGTATCAGCGCGCATCTGCAATCCGAGTCCGATAGCCTGGCGCGCACCTTTGAGTCCCTGCGCAGCGACACGTTGCTCGCCGCCGCCAGCTTGCTGGCCAAGGCGCCCAAAGTCTGGCTATTGGGACTGGGTATGGACGAGGGCTTGATGCGCTTTGTGCGCCCGCAGCTCGCGCGCATCCGGCCCGAGGTCTATGCGCTGGGTATGCAAAGCGGCGTTTGGGCGGAAGACCTGGCCATGGCCGGCCCGCGTGATGCGCTGCTGCTCATCATGACGCAGCAGCGCGACAGCGCTATGGACCGCCTGGTCGCACATGCCGGCACCACCCGCGTGCAAACCGTGGCCGTGGTCGATGTGCGCCACAACGCCTGGGCGCAGCGCTTTTCAAGCGTGGTGCTGCCTTGCTACAGCAGCAGCACGGACCACGCCTTCTCGGCTATGGCCGCCGCTAGCATGCTGCAACTACTCAGCCACCACGTTGCCATGCGCCTGGGCAAACGCGCCCAGCAACGCCAGCAATTGGTGGACGATATTGCGCAGGAGCTGGGGGGCGATTAGCGCGGGCTGCCTGTCCGCGCGGGAAGCGGAGAGCAACTTACTTCAACGTTGGGTCTGCCAGCACCTTGCCCGGTTTAGGCAGGCCGGTGGGGCCGATGTGGGAGACGTGAGCCTCTATTTTTTGCACCCCGGTTTTATCCAGCTCCATGCGAAGGGCCCAGCCTATGTAGTTGATGGGCAGCGGGAAGCCGTCGAACACAAAATTGCCCAGGCTGTAAAAAATCGGCTTGCCGTTATAGCGCTCGGTGTCTTGCAGCTGGTGCGGGTGGCCGCCGATTACCGCGTCGGCGCCGGCGTCGATCATTAGGCGCGCTAGCTGGCGCTGGCGATCGTTGGCTATGGGGTCTTCCCAGCCCCAGTGCATGACCGGGATCACCACATCGGCTTTGTGTACGGTGCGCGCGGCGCGGATGTCGCGCAGCACTTGCGAGTCTTCACTCCAGGCCACGCCGGGCCGGTCGGTGTCGGCTTCAAAACTGCGGGGCTGAAACTCGTTATAGCCCAGGATGGCCACACGCACGCCTTTGCGTTCAATGATCCAAGGCGTATGCGCCTCGGCCAAGTTCATGCCGCCGCCATAGACGCCGATCTTGCTTTGCTTGAGCAAGCCCAGCATTTGGGCAAAAGCCTCGTGGCCGTAATCGCCCGAATGGTTGTTGGCCAGGCCCACTGCGTCAAAGTGGCGCTTAATGTATTTCAGGGCGCGCGGATGCACGCGAAACACATTGGGCTTGTCGTTCTCTGGACTGCCGTTGGTGGCGACCACGCATTCCAAATTGCCGATGCGTATATCTGCCCCCGCAAACAAACTGGCAAACCCGGCATATGGGTCCTGCCCTTTGCGCATGGCGTCCATGGGCCCGTCGGCCAGCATCATGTCGCCCACCACGACTAAAGACAGCGGCCCTGCAGCATCCGGCCTGCGCGTGGTGGCGTCGGTCTGCGCCGTGGCTGCGTGGTGCGCTTTGCCTTTGTGCTGCGACTTGGCGTGTGCTTTGGCCTTGGCTGATTTAGTGGTGGTTTGCTCGGTTCCGGGCTCTGCAGCCAATACCGAGGGCGCAGCAAATGCCAGCAGCAACGCGCCAGCGGCCAGGGCCGCAAAAAGTGTGCGGAGCATCATGGTGCCACCTCGGCCAGCGCGCATTGGTATTGCAACTCTTTGCCTAGCAGCGGCGAGTACAAAGACACCCGGCCCGTCAGAGCATCAGGCTTGGGCGCGCTCTGCGCCACCGGTTGCAAAAAGCGTGTGTGCTGCATCACCATGGGCTGGCGGCGCGTGTTGTAGTAAACGTACAAATTAATGCTCTCCAGGCCCGAGGCACCACCAGCATCCGGCCCTGCGGCCAGCACGATCGCCTTGAAGCGAAAGCGGTTGCCAATGGGCACGGCTTCTGTGATGTAGGGGTCAGTCACCACGCCAAAAGTCTTGTGGTGGGTCTCGGAGTTCACGTCAAAGCTGCAATGCAACTGCGGCGCGGCGACCGCTGGCAGGGCGCAGAACAGCAGAGTCAAGGAGAGTGCGGCGGCGGTTTTCAATAACCGCTGCGCGCTGGTTAGATATAAGAGGTGCAGTGCCATGGGGCGCGGGGTGGAAATGAAGACGGGGGGAGTGTATGCGGGGCTTAAATAGCCATTGCGGCTGACGAGCGCTTTGGCCTTGCGGACTTTTTTGGGCTCACCACCAGGGCTAGCCAACAGCATCTGCCCAATCGAAGGCAGGAAATGCATACTCGTCATAGGCTTACAATCGTTTCATATATCGTTTCAAACATTGTTTCAACAGTTCGCCATGGAAGACCGCTCCGCACAGATACGTGATGCCTTAGCTGCCGGCCCAGTGGCAAGCGAATCGCTGCGCGCGCGCTTGCAAATCTCTCGGGCCACG
This sequence comes from Comamonas sp. lk, assembly GCA_945898105.1. Lineage (GTDB taxonomy): Bacteria > Pseudomonadota > Gammaproteobacteria > Burkholderiales > Burkholderiaceae_C > Allorhodoferax. The sequence goes on from CAMDHL010000047.1 coordinate 9,164, forward strand.
TTGGGCAGAGCGATCGCACAAATGGCGGGTGAAATCGTCCGCATAGGCGCTGCGAGTGCTACCCGCTATGCACTGCGGGACCGGTTTCGACCCCTCCCCGAGATTGCCGTGTATCGCGTCAACGCCACGGGTCAGATCGCCCCGCTTGGCACTTTGTACCCGGTCCGACCCGAGGGTTTTGTTATGGTGCAAACGGACGGCCTCATTACGCACCACGAAGGCCTGCCTTGGTGGATCATCGATATGCGGCCACAAGGTTTTTTGGGCCAAGCCTATGCCCATCGCTACGCGCCTGGCCTGGGCCTGCCCGCAGACGTGCGTCATTGGAGCGACACCGATGCATTGCGCGCACTGCTGGCCAGCGGCGCCGACCCGGTAGGCAATTTGCTGCTGGGCGAGGTGGCCCGAGACCACTTTGTCAATGCACCGGAGCCGCAAGGGTACGCCCCCGCAGACTATCCGCGGTTGGCAGCGCAGGCGATTAGCGCCGATGCGACTTGGTCTTCCGCCGCGGGGGAGCAACCCAAGTTTTGCGCTCTAAGCCCAGCGGGCCATGTCCTGGTCAAGTTCACGGCTGCCCAAGCTAGCCCTGTCAGCGCGCGCTGGCGCGACTTGCTGGTGGCCGAACACCTAGCCTTGGAAACGTTGCACAGCGCAGGCATTGCGGCAGCGCGCTCGCGGCTGCTAGATGTAGGCACGCAACGCTTTTTAGAGTTGGAGCGCTTCGACCGCTTGGGCCTTCACGGGCGGCGCGCATTGATATCGCTGGCATCTTTGGACGGCGAGTGTGTGGGCAATGCCATGGCGCCCTGGCCCGTTGTCACCGCGCAATTGGCACAGAGTGGCGTCATCACGCCAGATGCGCACGCCAGGGCCGCGCTACTGTTTGCCTTTGGCACGCTGATTGGCAACACCGACATGCATGCAGGCAACTTGTCCTTTGTAACCGACAGTGGCCGACCCTACGCCCTGAGCCCTGCTTACGACATGCTGCCCATGGCTTTTAGCCCTAGCAGCGGCGGCATCTTGCGTGACAACGTAACGGCGGCGCATCTGCACAGCGCAGTGGATGGTGCGACGTGGCGCACTGCTCTTGGTTTGGCGCGTGGGTATCTGGCCCGCTTGCTTGAAGAAAAGCAATTGAGCCCATCGTTCAAGCCTTGCTTACAGGCATTGGACGAGATGCAGCTTAGGGCTGCGCAGAACATCGCAAAGCTGGATTGAGTGGCCGGAAACTCTGCAAGGTGGGCGGGGACCATGAAAACTAGAGAGCGACCGGTTAGCTATCCAATCATGGCAAATCAGACTCAATACCATGTGGCGGACGGGGTGCTCGAATCACAACGCACTCTGTGTAGCTATCCGGGGTGAGAGTGGGAGCTACAACCCCCAAGCGCTCTACTACCGCACTTACCATCGTCTTCCGAAGCACTATTTATAAGCACTCCTCATGCCCCCACCCCACATCGCCCTTCTAGGCGGCATCAACATGGATGTCTCTGTCCATGCGCACAGCACGCTGCGCGCGGGCGATTCCAATCCGGGGCGGGTGCAGTGCAGCCCCGGCGGGGTAGCGCGTAATGTGGCTGAAAACTTGTTGCGCCTGGGGCTGGATGCGCGTTTGTTGGGCGTGCT
>CAMDHL010000048.1 GCA_945898105.1 Comamonas sp. lk
CAAACCTGACTCAGCCTGTCATTTCGGGCGAGAGTCATGGCCAGCCATTCCCCGCATGGCGGGGCAGTCGCAAGTAGCGCATGGGCCCACCAGCGCGCCAAATACACATTTTGAAGTTTGACCGGCAAGCAAACTCTCAGGGGTTTCGCCGCTCCATGCACCATTTTTGTGCAATCGAGAAATGGCCGCACCCAATAAAAGGCTCTGGCCCCCGAAGCGCAGACAAAGGCGAGGGATGGTTGGCGCACAAGACAAGATGCCGTTGTTCGTCAATTAGGCCGCGTTTTTTCTTTGCCGCAGAACCCCAGAGCATGAAAGCAACACGCTGGGCACTGGCCGACACTTGCGATATCAAGGCGTCCGTCAGGGTTTCCCAGCCCTTGCCCTGGTGGCTATTGGCCTGACCCTCTTCCACGGTGAGGCAGGTGTTCAGGAGCAAAGTGCCTTGTTGCGCCCACGCAACAAGACTACCTCCGGGCTCCGGCATTACTGGCCAGAGTTCGCCCAAGTCACGTTGGCGTTCTTTGAAGATATTGCGCAGCGAGGGCGGTAGCGGCTGACCGGGCGCGACGGAAAAAGCCAAACCCTCAGCCTGTCCACGCCCGTGGTAAGGGTCCTGACCAAGGATGACGGTATGCACCGCGTGCAAAGGCGTCAGTTCCAACGCCCGCAGCGGCCGCGGCGGAAAAATGACCGCGCCATGGTCTATCCGGTGCTTTAAAAACGCAAGCAGGGCTTGACCTTCAGTGATCTTGAAAAAGCGATCGACTACCGGCTGCCAGTCTGATGCCACCGACCAGTCGCCAGGATTGGCACTTTGCAAATACGCCTTAGCGGCTTCCTCGGGAAATAGATCCACGGCCTCAGCCGAATAAGGCGGCCAGGGCCAAGCCAGGGTCCGGCGCACGCATAAAAGCTTCGCCGACCAAAAATGCATTGACGCCTGCGGCCCCCATGCGCAGCACATCATCGCGCTGCAAGATGCCGCTTTCGGTCACTACCAGCCGGTCCGCAGGCACCATGGCCCGCAACTGCAAGGTGGTGTCCAATGAGACCTCAAAGGTTTTTAGGTTGCGGTTGTTGATGCCAATCAGGTGCGTTTTAAGCCCTAACGCGCGTTCCATCTCCGGTTGGTCATGCACTTCCACCAGCACGGCCATGTCCAGGCTGCGAGCAATTGCCTCGAACTCTTGCATTTGCGCGTCGTTCAAGCAAGCGGCTATCAAAAGTACGCAATCTGCACCCATGGCACGCGACTCGTAAATTTGGTAAGCATCGACCATGAAATCTTTGCGCAGCACCGGCAGAGGGCAGGATGCGCGCGCTTGCTTGAGGTAATCCACGCTGCCCTGAAAAAACTGCACATCGGTGAGCACCGATAAGCAGGCCGCACCATGCTCGGCATAGCTTTGGGCAATGTCGGCGGGTACAAAGTCTTCGCGCAGCACACCTTTGGACGGGCTGGCCTTTTTTACTTCGGCAATCACCGCCGGTTTGCCCGCTGCAATTTTGGCGCGCAAGCTGCCTTCAAAGTCACGCGTGAGCACACGTGAGTGCGCGTCAGCACGCACCGCCTCCAGCGACTTTCGCTTCTGCGCTACGGCGATTTCCTCGCGCTTTACCGCTACGATTTTGTCCAGAATGTCACTCATTGATGCTTTCGTGCAGCCGGGGCTGCGATAGTGTGCGTTACCAGCATGGCCTTGCTGCACCGAATTAGGTGCCGACCCCCTGAAAAGTCTTGGAATACGCAATCAGCGCCTGCATTTTCGCCTTGGCCTGGCCCGAAGCAATGACCGCGAGCGCGCTCTCTATGCCTTCGGCCATAGTGGAAGTTACGTTGGCCGCGTAAAGTGCCACACCGGCGTTGAGTGCCACGATATCACGCGCCGCGCCGGCCTGGTTGTCCAGCACGGACATCATCATGGCCATGGACTCCTGCGCGGTTTCCACCCGCAGAGCGCGATTGCTAGCCATGACCAGCCCAAAGTCTTCCGGGTGAATCTCGTATTCGGTAATCTGGCCGTTGCGCAACTCGCCTACCAATGTGGCAGCGCCCAGGCTCACCTCATCCAACCCATCTCGACCATAAACCACCACGGCGTGCTCAGCACCCAAACGCTCCAAGGCGCGCACCTGAATGCCAACCAGGTCCGCATGGAATACGCCCATCAAAATATTGGGCGCAGAGGCCGGGTTGGTGAGCGGACCCAAAATGTTGAATATGGTCTTGATACCCAGCTCGCGGCGCACCGGGGCGACGTTTTTCATCGCCGGATGGTGGTTGGGCGCAAACATAAAGCCCACCCCATGGGTCTCGATGCATTGCGCTATCGCGGCGGGCGATAAATTGATATTGAGACCCAGCGCTTCCAGCACATCTGCGCTGCCGCTTTTGCTGCTGACGCTGCGCCCGCCGTGTTTGCTAACTTTGGCACCCGCAGCGGCGGCGACAAACATGGAGCAGGTGGAAATATTAAAAGTGTGCGAACCGTCACCACCGGTGCCCACAATATCGACCAAATGCTTCTTGTCGACCACCTCCACCTTGGTCGAAAATTCGCGCATCACCTGGGCCGCAGCAGTAATTTCACCAATGGTTTCTTTCTTCACGCGCAAGCCGGTAATCAGGGCTGCCATCATCACCGGCGACATATCTCCCGACATGATTTGACGCATCAAATGCAGCATCTCGTCATGAAATATCTCGCGATGCTCGATGGTGCGCTGCAAGGCTTCCTGCGGCGTGATTTTGGTGGGAACTGCGGGAATCGGTGCCATCGTGAAACTCCTAAGACGAAGAAGGCGCCTCCGATAGCGCCAGTTGAATACCAAAAGCCATAAACATGCAGGCTGCTACAGCGTCAAGTACGCGCAATGCCGCCTGCAACAAGCCCACGCGGCGTGCCATCCAGGCTGCGCCCCAGGCGTAAGCACTGCTAACAAGCAATCCATTCACTGTGAACAAAATACCCAGCGCCAGAAAGTAAAGCGGCTTATCGCTCTCCTCCGTAGGGATGAACTGTGGGACAAAAGCCAGAAAGAACAGCGCCACCTTAGGGTTGAGCACATTGGTGCCAAAGCCTTGCAAGAAAACACTGCGAGCAGTGGCCATGGGCTGCACTAAAGCTTCCGCAAGAAAAGACGAGGGTGCGGGCGTCAGCGCAGAATGCAATAGGCCCAAAGCGACATACAACAAATAAGCCGCACCAAGCCACTTGAGCAATGCAAAAGCCTGACTAGAGCCAGCCAGCAAGGCACTCAAACCCAAAGCCCCAGCGCTCACGTGCACCAGGCAGCCGGCTGCAACGCCCAATCCGGCAAAGAACCCAGCCCGCGCGCCGGAACGCAAAGCATGGCGTACCACCATCAAAACATCAGGACCTGGCGTCAAGTTCAGCACGATGCCCGCGAGCGCGAACAATACGATGTGATGGGTTGGCATCGGGCAGACTGCTTGCACGCTGAGCGCTTATGCCTTGAAAAACGCGCGGATAGACGCGATAGCCCGATCTACACCAGCGGCGTCCACATCAAGATGGGTTACAAAGCGCAAACGATACAAGCCGGTGGCGCGCACACCGCTTTGGGCGAGGTGCTCCATCAATGCCGCAGATTGATTTCGCGCCGCGCCCTGCAGGTCCACAAACACGATGTTGGTCTGTGGCGCCTCCACCACTAAGCCTTCAATCCCAATCAGGCCTTGGGCTAAGCGGTTTGCCAAAGCATGGTCCTCTGACAGGCGTTCGATATGGTGATCGAGGGCGTGCAAAGCCGCTGCAGCCAGCACGCCGGCTTGACGCATACCGCCGCCCAGCATTTTGCGGACCCGGTGCGCCCGCCCGATAAATTCCCTGCTGCCACACAAAGCGGAACCGACTGGCGCACCCAAGCCCTTACTAAAACATACCGACACACTGTCAAAACACTGCGCGATCCGATGCGCTTCCTGGTGCGCGGTACTACCAGTCTGCGCTGCTTGCGCAACAGCTGCATTGAACAAGCGCGCGCCGTCCAAATGGCGGTACAAGCCCTTACTTTGCGCCAGTTTGGCAGCGGATTGCACATAGGCAAAAGGTATCAACTTTCCACCCAAGGTATTTTCAAGACAGAGCAAGCGGGACTTGGCGAAGTGCGCATCGTCGGGTTTGATGGCGTCTTCAATTGCTTGCAAATTCAAGCTTCCGTCACTTTCGTTTTGCAAAGGTTGCGGCTGCACACTGCCCAATACCGCGGCGCCGCCACCTTCCCAGCGGTAACAATGCGCTAACTGACCGACGATAAATTCATCGCCACGCTGGCAGTGCGCCATGATGCCGCACAAATTACTTTGGGTTCCGGTGGGCACAAATAGCGCAGCCTCAAAACCCAGCATGTCTGCAATGCGATCCTGCAAGGCATTGACGGTCGGGTCGTCGGCGAACACATCGTCCCCCAAAGGCGCGGACATCATGGCGGCACGCATCGCTGCGGTGGGTTGAGTGACGGTGTCGCTGCGCAAATCAACAAAAGTATTCATCGTGAAGCGTCCTGATGGTTTATGGATGGCCGGTGATCTTATCGGAGTGGCGCAAAGCGGGTGCTATTGCAAAAAATTGCGCAACATCGCGTGACCATGTTCGGTAAGTATGCTTTCCGGGTGGAATTGCACACCTTCCATGCGTACTTCCATTGCTAGGCCGGTGTGACGTACGCCCATAATTTCGCCATCTTCGGTCCAGGCCGTCACTGCCAAAGCCTTGGGGCAACTCGCGCGCTCAATAGCCAGAGAGTGGTAGCGATTGACAGTAAAGCTTGCGGGAAGACCGGCAAACACGCCCTCGCCGGTAGTTTGGATGACGCTGGTTTTGCCATGCATCAGTTGCTGAGCACGAACAATTTTTCCACCTAGCGCAGCGCCTATGCTTTGGTGGCCCAGACACACACCCAAAATTGGCAATTTGCCCATAAAGTGTCGAATAGTTGCAACCGAAATACCTGCCTCCGCGGGTGAGCAAGGGCCGGGCGAAATCACCAATCGGTCCGGCGCGCGCTGTGCAATGCCTTCCACCGTAATTTCGTCGTTGCGAAACACTTCCACCTCGGCGCCAAGTTCCCCGAAGTACTGCACGATGTTATAGGTGAAGCTGTCGTAGTTATCGATCATTAATAGTTTCATACATCCTCCGCTTGAGGGGGGTGGGCTGGGTGCTTCGCGTGGTTCATTCCAGCCCCTCTTCCACCAATTCGGCGGCACGCAGCAAGGCGCGTGCTTTGTGCTCGGTTTCGGCCCATTCCAGCTCGGGCACGCTGTCGGCCACCACGCCGGCTGCCGCCTGCACATACAAGGTCTGGTTTTTCACGATGCCGGTGCGTATGGCAATAGCCACATCCATGTCGCCCGCATAACTCAGGTAGCCGCAGGCCCCGCCATAAATGCCGCGCTTGACCGGCTCTAGCTGGTCAATCAACTCCATAGCGTGAACCTTGGGCGCGCCCGTCAAAGTGCCCGCCGGAAATGTCGCTTTAAGCACATCCATACTTTGCATACCGGGCTTTAGCACGCCTTCGACATTGCTCACAATATGCATAACATGGCTGTAGCGCTCTACGCAAAACGCATCGGTCACTTTGACGCTGCCAGTCTGTGCAATGCGCCCGATGTCATTACGCGCCAGATCGATCAGCATCACGTGCTCGGCGCGCTCTTTGGGATCTTTAACCAATTCCTCTTCTGCCGCCTTGTCCAACTCGGGCGTGGCGCCACGCGGACGCGTGCCTGCCAACGGGCGTATGGTCACTTTGGTCTGACCCTCGGCAATCTCCTGGCGCACCAAAATTTCTGGGCTCGCACCGATCACATAAAAATCCGGTGCACCGTCAGCCGTAGCCCCGCTGAAGTTGTAGTAATACATGTAGGGGCTAGGATTCAGCGAACGCAAAGCACGGTACAAGCTCAGCGGCGACTCGGTGTATTTCTTCTTGATGCGCTGGCCCACCTGCACTTGCATAAAGTCACCACCGGCAATCAATTCTTTGGCCCGCCCTACCGCAGCCAAATAGTCTTGCTTGGAAAAATCCCGTACCGCTGCTTGCGGCGGACTCGGCACCACTGCTGGTATCTGCACCGCTTGCGCCAGTTTGGCTTTGAGTGCCGACAGGCGCGCACTGCCTTGCACATAGGCATCGGGCACCGCCGGATCCACGTACACCATCAGGTGCAATTTGCCCGACAGGTTGTCAATCACCGCCAGCTCTTCGCATTGCAAGAGCAAGATGTCCGGACAACCTATTTCATCGGGTGGGCAGCTGGCCTCCAGCTTCTTCTCGATGTAGCGCACCGCGTCATAACCAAAGTAGCCCGCCAAACCGCCGCAAAAGCGCGGCATACCGGGGCGCAGCGCCACCTTAAAGCGCTGCTGGTAGGCGGCAATAAAGTCCAGCGGATTACCCGCTGCGCTTTCCACCACCACGCCGTCGGTTAGCACTTCGGTTCTAGCCGCAGTGCCGAACCCGCTGCTGCGCAAAAGCGTGCGCGCAGGCAGGCCGATAAAGCTAAAGCGCCCAAAGCGCTCGCCACCGACTACCGACTCCAGCAAAAAACTGTAAGGCGCGTCACCGGTCAACTTCAAGTAAAGCGATAGGGGCGTTTCCAGGTCCGCAAACGCCTGAGCGGTCAGAGGGATGCGGTTAAAACCCTGGCGCGCCAGGGTGTAAAACTCTTCTTTGGTAGTCACAAAATTCACCTTCCCAAAAACTTTGGTACAGCGCGGCCCGGACGTAGCATTTGCCACACACACCGGACGAGGGCGCTGGCCGCAAACGCGGCGCGTTCAATCAAACAAAAAAGGGGGAGGTGCGCAACAGTCCCGCGCGAAGCGCTAAGGAACTAAACCGGCAGCAAAGACGAGGACCGGCGCATAGCAGTACGGGTACGCCAGGGCCAGGCTCCCCGGTCGCTACGACCTGTGATGCTGTTGCGATGAATAAACATGGGCGCGAGTGTAGCAAAGGCGTTATGCGGCCTCAAACCGCTAAACGCCGCGCGCCCGATCGGCGTGGAACTGCGCTACGAAAGCGCCGAAACGTTTGGCTTCCAAGGCATCGCGGACTTCTTGCATCAAGTTCAAGTAATAGTGCAAGTTGTGGATACTGGCCAGCATGGGGCCCAGCATCTCGCCGCAGCGGTCTAGGTGGTGTAGGTAGGCGCGGCTGAATCCTTCGCGGCCGCCCTCATCCCAGGAAACACCGCTGTTGCCTGCGCAGGCATAGCAAGTGCAACTGGTGTCCAGCGGCTGAGCATCGCTTTTATGGCGGGCGTTGCGGATTTTCAGGTCGCCATAGCGGCTAAACAAAGTACCGTTACGCGCATTGCGCGTGGGCATCACGCAGTCAAACATATCGATGCCGTTTTGAACCCCGGCAATCAAGTCTTCGGGCGTGCCAACGCCCATCAGGTAGCGCGGCTTGTGATCGGGCAGCTGCGGAGCAATGTGTTCCAGGATGCGCATCATGTGATCCTTGGGCTCGCCCACCGACAAGCCGCCTACGGCGATACCCGGAAAGTCCAGCGCCTCCAAACCAGCCAGGGACTCCTCACGCAAATGTTCGAACATGCCACCTTGCACAATGCCAAATAGTGCGTTTGGGTTTTTCAAGCGCGCAAACTCTGTTTTGCAGCGCTCGGCCCAGCGCAAGCTCAGCTCCATGGACAGGCGCGCTTCGCGCTCGGTTGTGATCTGGCCTTTAGTGGCCGCTTCGACCGACAAATACGGAGTGCATTCGTCAAACTGCATCACGATGTCTGAATTGAGCACAGTCTGGATTTGCATGCTCACTTCGGGCGTCAAAAACAGTTTGTCGCCGTTGACGGGCGAGGAAAAACGCACGCCCTCTTCGCTGATTTTGCGCATCTGGCCTAGGCTCCAGACCTGAAAGCCACCCGAATCAGTGAGTATGGGTTTGTCCCATTTTTCAAACTGGTGCAAGCCGCCAAACTTTTCCATCACGTCCAGCCCCGGCCGCATCCACAAATGAAACGTATTACCCAGGATGATTTGCGCGCCCATGTCGTGCAAGCTTTGGGGCATCACTCCCTTGACCGTGCCATAGGTGCCCACAGGCATAAAGATCGGGGTTTGCACATATCCGTGGTTTAGCCGCAAACGCCCCCGGCGCGCCAGGCTCCCCAGGTAGGCGCCCTCGGGGCGGGCGGGGTCTTGGGCTAGCACGTCAAATTCAAGCATGCGGCGATTTTAGGCGGGGCACTTGCGGCAATGCAGCGCTTTATGTAGACTTCGCTTTACTTTTATAAAGTAAAGGAGTTTCAAATGTCGGAAATCGCAGAAGTGGAGGCCATCGTCTCCAGCAAAGGCCAGGTCACCCTGCCCGCCGCTATGCGCGCCAAACTGGGCATTAAGCCTGGCTCGCACATCCACTTTGAATTGCGCGGGGCTGAACTGGTTATCAAGCCGGAGCTGCCCATCAGCGCTTACTACGGCATGCTAAAAGGCTATGACCTGGGCGATATTGAGCCTGAAAAAGAGCCGGATCGGGAGTTTTGAGTGAACCTGGTTGACTCCTCCGGTTGGATTGAGTTTTTTCAGGCTGGTGGCAATGGCCCCGTTTTTAAGCCGGTCATCGAAGATCGCAACTCCCTGTTGGTGCCCACCATCGCCCTGTTTGAGGTCCACAAAGTGCTCAGTCGCCGCCTGGCTGCCGATCTGGTGGAGCGCTGCCTGAACGTCATGCGCCTGGGCCGGGTGCTCGATTTCACCGATGCCCGCGCTATCGCCGCTTCGCAGATCGCGGCCCGCCACCAACTGGCCATGGCCGACGCAGCGATATACAGCATGGCGCAGGAATTCGGAGCCACTTTCTGGACGCAGGACGCGGATTACCAAGGCTTGGTGGGGGTGAACTACTTCCCAAAGACCTAAGCCGTTGCTTGCGTGGCCCGCGCCAACAGCATGGCGTCGCCATAACTGAAAAACCGATATTCCTGCGCTATCGCGTGCCGGTAAAGGGCGCGGATCGGCTCATACCCGGCAAACGCGCTGACCAGCATCATCAGGCTCGATTTGGGCAAATGAAAGTTGGTCACCAGCAAGTCCACCTGCTGGAATGCAAAGCCCGGCGTGATAAATATTTGCGTGTCACCCTGCGCCTGACCGGTCGCAGCCCAGGACTCCAGGCTTCGCACTGTGGTGGTCCCCACGGCCACCACCCTGCCGCCACGGGCTTTGCAATCTGCAATCGCCTGCTGGGTTTCAAGAGGCACCTGGTACCACTCGCTGTGCATACGGTGCTCGGCCAGGTTTTCGGTTTTTACCGGCTGGAAAGTTCCGGCACCCACGTGCAACGTGACATAGGCGCTGCGTACGCCGCGTGCGTGCAATTGCGCCAATACGGCCTCGTCAAAATGCAGCGCCGCAGTGGGCGCGGCCACTGCGCCCGGCGCTTTGGCAAATACGGTTTGATAGCGCTCGGCGTCCTGCGCTGCATCCGCGTTATCGCCTTGCTGCTGGCGTTCGATGTAGGGCGGCAAGGGCATGTGGCCGTGACGCTCCATCAAGGTAAAAGGGTCGTCGCCCGTGTTGTTAGAGAGTACAAACCGAAACAGCGGCCCATCTGCATCCGGCCAGCGGCCCAGCAGGGTGGCGCACAAACCATCGGCCTGGCCAGAAGCACTGTGCAGCGCCACCGTGGCCCCGATCTCAGGCTTTTTGCTGACCCGCATGTGCGCTGCCACCTGGTTGCCGCCCAATACACGCTCCACGAGCAACTCCAGCTTGCCGCCGGTCGGCTTTTCGCCAAACAATCGCGCCTTGAGCACACGCGTGTCGTTCATCACCAGCAAGTCGCCGCCCTGCAGCAGGTCGGGCAGCTCACGAAAAATGCGGTCTGCCGGCGGGCTGTGGCGTGCGTCCAAAAGCCGTGAGGCGCTGCGCTGCGCTGCGGGTTGCTGCGCAATCAAATGCGCAGGCAAGTCAAAATCAAAATCGCTGAGGGTATAGGTGGGAGACACGGTGCTTGAGGGCCGGACGGACCCGTTCCAAGTGGAGAGGGCGCGATTGTGGCATGGGCTCAACAGCAACAGCAGCATCCATCACGGCATCACGCCATCACGCTTATGAGAAAAGTGCCTGGCTATCGATAAGGGAGGCATGCGCTAGTCTTCGCGCGCCTAGCGCTCTGCTATCGTTGCGCCCACACACCAAGCCCTGTCCAGCCAATGCGCCCCCCCGCCACCCAAAGCCCTGAGGCCGCAGCGCCCAAGCCTGTGCAGAAGTCCGCGCCGCAAAAGGCGCTGGAGAAGCTGGGACTGGTGCGCGATATAGATCTGGCCCTGCACCTGCCGCTGCGCTACGAGGACGAGACGCGCATCCTCAAGCTGCGCGACGCGCGCGAGGGCGATACCCTGCAAATCGAAGCGCAGGTGACGCACCAGGAGGTCAGCTACCGCCCGCGTCGCCAACTGGTGGTCACGGTAGACGACGGATCGGACACTTGCACGCTGCGCTTTTTCAACTTTTACCCGTCCATGCAAACAGCCTTGGCGGTGGGCCAGCGCTTGCGCATTCGGGGCGAAATCAAAGGTGGCTTTGCCGGTTGGACCATGCTGCACCCCGCCGTGCGCGCGGCCGGCGGCGAGCTTCCCAATGCGCTGACTCCTGTTTACCCCACGGTGGCGGGCCTGCCGCAAGCCTATTTGCGCAAGGCCGTACTCGGCGGGCTGGCGCGTGCGGAACTTTCGGACACCTTTGCCCCCGGCGACCTGAGCCCGCTCAATCCGCAGGCCCAAGGCGGCCTGTG
>CAMDHL010000049.1 GCA_945898105.1 Comamonas sp. lk
GGGGAGCTTGAACACCCAATTTTGTTTTTGGGGTTGCCTAGTGGCTTTGGTGCGAGCGATTGCGATACGGATTTGAGCGCAGAGATCGGTGAACTTGGCAGTCGTAGTGAATGGATTGGAGCTTGGGGCTGTAGCGGCAATAGCTTGACTTCGATTGACGGTGTTGTCACTCAAGCAGTAGGCCAGTGGAGAAAAAAATCTATCCTCGTCAAACCACCGGGTGTGTGCAATGTGAGCGCCAGCGAGCGAGCCTACGCCTCCCGTTCGCCATTAGGCCGTGCTGAGCAACACAGCGGCGCACGGATCAGGGCGGGCGCTTGTTTGAGCGTAGCGAGTTTGCGCACGACCCCGGGCGGCGCGAGTAGCGCAAGGCACCCCGCAGGGCCACGGCCTTTGGCTCGCCTTTCTTTTGCTTACTTTTCTTTGGCGAAGCAAAGAAAAGTGAGGCCTGCGGCAGGCAGCAATCAGGCAACAAGCCCAAACCTGTATTTAGAACCCCCAACTCAGGAGTCAAAAAAATGAGCGATACAACCCTAGACATTTCCCAAGTCCGCATCAACGGCGAACGCCTCTGGGCCTCGCTCATGGAGTTAGCGCAAATCGGCGCAACCCCAAAAGGCGGTGTGTGCCGCCTCACGCTCACCGATCTGGATAAACAGGGCCGCGACTTGGTGACCCGCTGGGCGCGTGAAGCCGGCATGAGCGTGACTATCGACAAAATCGGTAACGGTTTTATGCGCCGCCCGGGCCGCAACAACAGCCTGCCACCCATCATGACCGGCAGCCACATCGACACCCAGCCCACTGGCGGCAAGTTCGACGGCAACTACGGTGTGCTCGCTGGGCTTGAAGTGGTGCGCACACTCAATGATCTGGGCATAGAAACCGAAGCACCTATCGAAGTGGCCTTCTGGACCAATGAAGAGGGCTCTCGCTTTGTGCCAGTGATGATGGGCTCGGGTGTGTTCGCCAAAGCCTTCACACTGGAGCATGCCTACGCCGCCACCGATACAACCGGCGTGTCGGTCAAAGAAGAACTCACACGCATCGGCTACATCGGCGACCAAGAGCCGGGCGACCACCCGATTGGCGCTTACTTTGAAACCCATATCGAACAAGGCCCCGTGCTCGAAGACAACGATGTCACCATCGGCGTGGTGCAAGGTGTGCTGGGCATTCGCTGGTTCGACTGCACGGTGACGGGCATGGAGGCGCATGCCGGCCCCACGCCTATGGCGCTGCGCCGCGATGCGATGCAAGTGTCCACACACATCATGCAAGAAGTAGTGGCTTCGGCACTGCGCCACGCGCCGCACGGACGCGGCACCGTGGGAATGGTGCAAGTCTTCCCCAACAGCCGCAACGTGATTCCAGGGCGCGTGAAGTTCAGCATCGACTTGCGTAATTCCACCGACGCCCTGGTAGATCAAATGGTCGACGAAGTCAAAGCCTTTGCCGCGCGCAAGGCCACCGAAACCGGTTTGGACGTGAAGATCGAAATGGTCTCCAGCTACTCGGCCATCGGCTTTCATGCCGACTGCATCGACGCCGTGGCGCGTGCTGCGAAAAAACTCGGCTACTCCAATATGCCCGTGGTTTCAGGCGCCGGACACGACGCGGTCTATATGGCCAAACTAGCCTCCAGCGGCATGATTTTTATACCCTGCAAAGACGGTATCAGCCACAACGAAGTGGAAGATGCCAAGCCCGAACACATCACGGCCGGATGCAATGTGCTGCTGCATGCCATGTTGGAGCGGGCTGGTACTTAAACAGTTTTGAAAGTGTTTTTTGCTGGTTCCATTTTCGGCTTCCCAGCGGCCGACCCCCACTTCGATTGGAGAAACTATGACAGATACCAACACCATGCGTCGCAGAATTCTGGCGGGCCTTGCGGCCGGCGTAGCATTGCCCGGCCTTAGCAGCCGCGCACTGGCTGCCGGGCCGCGTATCAAAGTGGCCGGCTTGCACAGTGACCCGGTCGAAAACGCCTGGAACTCGCGCATCCACGAGGCCTGCAAAGCCGCTGATGCCGCAGGCCTGATCGAGTACAAGTTTTCCGAATCGGTGGCCAATACGGACTACCCGCGCGTGATCCGCGAATACGCGCAAGCAGGCACCCAACTGATTGTGGGCGAGGTCTATGGCGTCGAGAAAGATGCCCGCGCAGTCGCCAAGGAATACCCCAAAGTCGCCTTCCTGTGCGGCTCCAGCGGTGGCCCGCAAGCAGCCAATTTCGGTACCTTCGGCACCTGGAACCACGAGGCGGCTTACCTCACCGGTTTACTGGCCGGTCATATGACCAAAACCGGCAAGCTTGGCGCCGTCGGCGGCTATCCGATTCCTGAAGTCAACCGCCTGATACACGCATTCCGCCAAGGCGTGCGCGAAGTCAAGCCCGATGCCACCTTCCAGGTCGCGTTTATCAACACCTGGTTCGACCCACCAAAAGCCAAAGAAGCGGCACTGGCGCAACTGGACAACGGTTGCGACATTTTGTTTGGCGAGCGCATCGGCACCGCTGACGCGGCCAAGGCGCGCGGCAAGCTCTCTGTCGGATCGCTCATCGACTACATGCCGCGCTACCCGGGCACTGTGTTTGCTAACGCCATGTGGTACTTCCGCCCCATACTGGACGGTGCAATTGCCGACGTGCAAGCAGGCCGTCCCACGGGCAAAGACTACAGCCCCTTTAGCATGCTCAAAGCTGGCGGTAATGGCGTCACCTATGACAACAAACTGGTACCGCCCGCAGCGCTCAAGATGATGCTTGAAAAGCAGGCAGCGATTAAATCGGGCGCGCTGCAAATCCCGGCGGTTGACACGCAACCGACCTAAGGAAATTGTTTGGCTCTTAGCACCAAGCATTACCTGAGCGCAGATGCCTGCACCATGGCGCAGTGGGTGCGTGACGGCGATGTCACGCCTCGCGCCTTGCTGGACATGGCGATGCAGCGCGCCCGCGCGCTGCAAACGCGCACGGGTGCTATCAGCCAATGGTTGGACCCCGTGGCCTTGGACTGTTTAGATGCACTCCCACCCCGCGCCACGCTGGCCGGGGTGCCTTTTTTGGTGAAAGACCTAGGTGCGGCGCTGGCCGGTGGCAGGGGCCTGGCCAGTTGCCGCCATTTGGCGCAACACGCGCCCGTGGACACCCAAGACAGCACGCTGATGGCCCGCTTCAAAGCTGGGGGATTGGTGCCTTTTGGCAAAACCACCGTACCCGAATTCGGGCTGAATTTATCCACCGAGCCAGCCATCGGCCCGGTCTGCCGCAACCCATGGAACCCGGCCCGCAGCGCTGGCGGCTCGTCGGGCGGGTCGGCAGCGGCCGTGGCTGCGGGCATTGTGCCCATGGCGCATGCCACCGACGCCGCCGGCTCTATCCGCGTGCCCGCAGCGGCCTGCGGCCTAGTCGGCCTCAAGCCCGGGCGCGGCACCGTGCCGCAAGGGCCGCAATACAACAACCTGCTGGGCGGTCTGGCCAGCGAACTGGTGCTTTCGCGCAGCGTGCGCGACAGCGCTGCCGCCTGGGACCTGGTCCGCGTACGCGGCCTGCAGCACAGTGTGGGCCCACGCACCCTTGACACGCCTGCGCTCAAACGCATTGCCCTACTTGACCTGCCGCCCCAGGGTGTGCCGCAAGACGGCCAATGGGCCGGCGCCGCGCACGCTGCAGCGCGCCGCCTGGAGGGCGCAGGCCACCGCCTGAGCCTGCTCGACAGTCGCCGTCTGGAAGAGGCCTGCGCCTTGTCCATGCAGGCCTTTGACGTATTTGGCAGCCGCCGCGCCGCAGCTGCCGTGCAAGCGCTGCAACCCGCCGCGCAAGACATGGAATGCATCAGCTGGGCTGCCGCGCACCGCGGGCGAAGCCTGAGCGCCCTAGACCACGTCAACGCCGAAATTTCCGTCGCACGTTGCGGCGCATTGCTCGATGTTTTGTGGGAAGAGTTTGACCTCATCCTCAGCCCCGCGCTAGCGCAGCCCATACCCTTGCTGGGGCAGTTGCCCACCACCGGCACCGGCCAGGACTTGGCTGCCTGGCAGGCACATTTGCAGCGCTTTACCGATCTGGCCCCCTATAGTGCGCTGGCCAATGTGTCAGGTTGCCCCGCCATCGTGGTGCCCCACGGGCAGGCCCGAGATGGCATGCCGTTGGCCATCCAGATCATGGCTCCGCTCGGCGGCGAAGACCTGCTATTGGCGGTGGCAGCATTTTTTGAAACCGAGGCCCCTTGGCCGCAGTTGGCACCGATGGCCTATGTCTGAAGTCCGCAGCAGCACCGTGCCACCGGCCCTGCAACTGCACGGCATCGCCAAATACTTTGGCGAAGTCTGCGCCAACGAAGACATTTCCATCGAACTAGCGCAAGGCCAAATTCTGGGTCTACTCGGCGAAAACGGCGCTGGCAAAACGACGCTGATCAGCATCCTCTTTGGCCACTATGTGGCAGACCGCGGGCATATTGATGTATTTGGCAAGGCGCTTGCGCCAGGCTCGCAACGCGCCGCAATTGCAGCAGGTATCGGCTTGGTGCACCAGCACTTCACGCTGGCAGGCAACCTCACGGTACTGGACAACGTGTTGGTGGGCACCGAAAGCCTGTGGGCTCCGGCCTCAGCCCGCAGCGCCGCGCGCACCAAGCTGCGTGCGCTGTCTGAGCAATTCGGCCTGCGCGTGGACCCAGATGCGCTGGTGCAGCGCCTCTCGGTGGGCGAGCAGCAACGCGTGGAAATTCTCAAATCGTTGTATCGCCAGGCGCGAATCTTGGTACTCGACGAGCCCACCGCCGTACTCACGCCGGGTGAATCCATCACCTTGTTTGAGACGCTGCGCAAAATGGCCGCAGCCGGTTTATCGGTCATTCTGATTAGCCACAAACTCGACGAGGTGTTGCGCGTGGCCGACCAGATCGCGGTGCTGCGCGCCGGGCGCCTGGTGGCGCAGCGCGCCGCGGCCGCGCTAGACCGCGCCACCCTGGCCGAACTGATGGTAGGCCGGCGCGTACTGCGCCCGAAGCGCCAGCCCCTACCGGTAGGCGATGTGGTCTGGGCGCTGCAAGACGCCGCCATCGAAGGCCGCAGTGTTAACGCGCGTCTGCGCCCCGCCACACTGTCGGTGCATGCGCATGAAATCGTCGGTGTCGTAGGCGTTGCCGGCAATGGACAACACGCCTTGCTGGAACTGGCCTGCGGCCTGCGCGCCCCTTTTAGTGGCAGCGTGCTATTGCGCGGCCAGCGCCAAGGCCAGCCGCAGCATGCCGCGCTGCGCCGCGCCGGGCTGGCGCGCATCCCGGAAGACCGGCACCGCGAAGGCGTGGTGGGCGATTTGGAGATGTGGCACAACGCCATCCTCGAAGACCTGAACGACCCGCGCTTTAACCGCCTGGGCTGGCTGCGCAAAGCCGCCGCACTGGAACACACGCGCGCGCTGATTGCCGAATTTGATATTCGCTGCGAAGGCCCGGCGCAGCGCACCCGCCTACTTTCGGGCGGCAATATGCAAAAACTAATTGTCGGGCGCGGCATGGTCACGCAGCCCTCATTTATTGTGGCCTGCCAACCTGTACGCGGCCTGGACGAGGGCGCGATTGCCGATGTACATGCGCGCCTGCTGCAAGCACGCGAACGCGGCGCGGCAGTCCTGCTGGTCACCGACGACCTAGACGAAGCGCTGGAGCTGGCTGACCGCATCGTGGTGATTCAAAACGGCCGACTCAGCGCGCCGATTGAAGCCCAAGACTATGACGTGGGCCACATCGGCATGCTGATGCTCGGCCAGGAGGAGAAAACCCATGCGGCTTGAAAGACGCACGTCCACTACGGCCCGTCTGGTGCTGCTCAATATTGCACTGGTGCTGGGGCTGATGGCAGCCGCAGGCTCCGTGCTGATTGCCCAAGCCGGTGCGCCGGTGGGCCCCAGTTGGCTGGCAATGCTTAACGGCGCCTTTGGCTCCAAACTGGCGATTACTGAAACTCTGACTCGCGCCACGCCACTCATCTTCACAGGTCTGGCCTGCGCCATCGCGTTTCGCTCGCGCCTGTGGAACATCGGCGCCGAAGGCCAGCTCTATGCCGGTGCGCTGGCGGTGGCCGCGCTAGGCAGCGGAGTCATCCAGGCGCCAGGCTATGTGCTGATACCGCTAGTGATGCTGGCAGCGGCGCTGGCCGGAGCGGCCATGCTGATGGGTCCTGCCCTGCTCAAGCGCTATATGAATGTGGACGACGTGGTCACCACTTTGCTGCTCAACTTCATCATGGCTTTGTTTGTCTCCATCATGGTGCAAGGCCCTATGCGCGACCCGCTGTCCATGGGCTGGCCGCAAACCTTGCACGTTCTGGACGAAGCGACCCTGGACAAGCTGGTGACACAGTCACGCCTGCACACCGGCTTGCTTCTAGCACTGGCGCTGTCGGTAGTGCTTGCACTGGTGGAATCGCGCTCGGTCTTTGGTCTGCAAAGGCGCGCTGTGGGCCTGAACCCGGAGGCCGCGCGCTTTGCCGGCATACCGGCCACGCGTGTCCTAGTGTGGACCACGGTCGTGTCGGGCGGGCTGGCAGGTTTAGCCGGTGCAGTTGAAGTCATGGGCATGCGCGGCTATGTCACTGGCGACTTATCCCCCGGCTTTGGCTACACCGGCGTCATCGTGGCCATGCTGGCTCAATTGCATCCGCTAGGTGTGCCGGTGGCCGCACTGCTGGTGGCCAGTGTGTTTGTCGGTGCCGATGCGATGAGCCGCATGTTCAATGTACCCAGTTTTATTGCCGATGTGATGGTCTCGCTTTCGCTGCTAAGCATGTTGGCCGGATCGTTTTTTCTGAGCTATCGGATCCGCCGATGAATGAAGCAATTGACTTATTTTTTACTGCCAGCCTGTGGGCGGCGGTGCTCCGTATTGCCACGCCGCTCATCTTCGGGATGCTGGGCGAACTGATTTGCGAGCGCGCCGGTGTGGTCAACCTGGGCATTGAAGGCATCATGACTTTTGGTGCACTGGCCGCCTGGCTATCGGTGTTCCACGGTGCCACCTTGTGGCAGGGCATGGCCATTGCAGCTGCCAGTGGCGCCTGCTTCGGGCTCTTGCACGCGCTGCTTACCGTGCCCATGGCACAGTCGCAACACGTCACCGGCTTGGGCATCACGCTTCTGGCTACCAGCCTGGCCTCGTACATCTACCGCTTGGCCGTGCCCGCCAAAAGTACGCCACCCACGATTGCCCCTTTCACCCCCGTGGACCTGCCGTTTTTAGACGCGCCGTTTTTGCAAGCCACCGCACCCACATATCTGGCGCTGGGCCTGGTAGTGGTGGTGGCGTATGTTCTGTGGCGCACCCCGCTGGGCCTGGCTATACGCATGGTGGGCGAGCATCCGCAAGGCGCGCAGGCGCAAGGTATTGGGGTTTTTAGTTTGCGCACCGGTTGCGTGGTGGTGGGCAGCGCCATCATGGCTTTGGGTGGCGCGTTTCTAACGCTGGCGGCCTTCAATAGTTTTGTGATCAATATGGTGCAGGGGCGCGGCTGGATGGCGCTGGCACTGGTCGTTTTTGGTGCCTGGAGGCCTGGCCTGGCTTTGCTGGGCGCGCTTTTGTATGCCTGGTTTGATGCTTACCAACTGCGTTTGCAACATGTCTTTCCCGGCGTGCCCTACCAGGTGTTTTTGATGGCACCGTATGTGCTATCCATTGCGGTGCTGATTCCTATGTCGAAGCGCGCCACCGGCCCGCAGGCTTTGATGATGCCTTTTGTGAAAGGTGAACGCTAAATGCTCGACCTGCTGATTCAAAACGCAACCCTGCCCGATGGCCGCAGTAGCATGTCGGTGGCGGTGCAAGATGGGCGTATCGTGGAAGTAGCACCCGGCCTTCAAGCCCCCGCACATGACACTGTGGATGCAGAAGGTCAGCTGCTCAGCCCGCCATTTATCGACGCGCACTTTCACATGGACGCGACGCTTAGCTACGGACTGCCGCGCGTGAATGCCTCGGGCACGCTGCTAGAAGGCATTGCCGTGTGGGGCGAGCTCAAACCGCACTTGACGCACGAAGCCCTGGTGGGCCGCGCCATGGCGTACTGCGACTGGGCTGTTGGCAAAGGCCTGCTGGCCATACGCACCCATGTGGATGTGTGCGACCCGCGCTTGTTGGCGGTCGATGCGCTGCTCGAAGTCAAACGCCGCGTAGCGCCCTATATCGATTTGCAATTGGTCGCCTTCCCGCAAGATGGTGTGTTGCGGGGCCCGCTAGGCGCCGATCAACATTTGCAGACTCTTAAGCGCGCCCTTGACAAAGGTGTCGACGTGGTGGGCGGGATTCCGCACTTTGAGCGCACCATGGCCGACGGCGCTTTAAGCGTCAAACTTTTATGCGAACTGGCCGCAGAGCGCGGCCTGCGCGTGGACATGCATTGCGACGAGTCCGACGATCCGCATTCGCGCCACATCGAAAGCCTGGCTTATGAAACGCAACGCCTAGGATTGCAAGGCCGCGTCACAGGCTCGCACCTTACTTCCATGCACAGCATGGACAACTACTACGTCAGCAAACTCATCCCCTTGATCGCTGAGGCCGGGCTGCATGTGGTGGCCAATCCGCTGATCAACATCACCTTGCAAGGGCGGCACGACAGCTACCCCAAGCGACGCGGCATGACGCGCGTGCCCGAGTTGCTGGCCGGTGGCGTGAATGTGTCCTTCGGGCAGGACTGCACCATGGACCCCTGGTATTCGCTGGGCAGTGGCGACATGCTGGAAGTGGCGCACATGGGCTTGCACGTCGGCCAGATGACCAGCCAGGCGGCCATGGCCCAATGCTTTGAAGCCGTCACCACCCACCCCGCGCAGGCGCTGGGCCTGGAAGGCTATGGCATCGCCGTCGGTTGCCATGCGGACATGGTCTTGCTGCAGGCGAGCGACCCCGCAGAAGCCATCCGCCTGCGTGCCACGCGCTTGCGCGTTTACCGGCGTGGCAAACTGCTTGCGCAGGCGCCGGCCAACACCAGCACTTTGCACATGCAGGGTCGCCCGGCCAGCACCGCCTTTAGGCATGAATCGATTCCGCGTTTTTGATTAAGACTGTTTTTACATGACTGCTTCCCCCGCGCCCAGCCCTACTGCGGTTCCTGCCGTAGAAGTGCGCAAGGCCTCCCTGATTTACAACCCCCACCAAGCCCCGGTCCACGCACTGGCCGATATTGACCTGACGATTGCGCCAGGCGAATTTGTCTCGCTGATCGGCCCGTCAGGCTGCGGCAAGACCACGCTCTTGCGCGTGATTGCGGACCTGGAGCACATCACCTCGGGCACCGTGCAGGTCAACGGCGTATCGCCACACGAGGCGCGGCTGGCGCGCGCATACGGCTATGTATTTCAGGCACCGGCCTTGTTTGCTTGGCGCACGGTGCTGGGCAACGTGAAGCTGCCCTTGCAAATCCAGGGCAAAAGCGCTGCCCAATGCGATTCAATAGCCCGCGAACAATTGGCGCGCGTGGGGCTAACCGGTTTTGAAAACAAATACCCTTGGCAACTCTCGGGCGGCATGCAACAGCGGGCTTCTATTGCACGCGCGCTGTCCTTTGAGCCGCGCATCCTGATGATGGACGAGCCCTTTGGCGCGCTGGATGAAATCACCCGCGATCGGCTCAACGAGCAACTGCAACAACTCTGGCAGCGCGAACGACGCACCGTGGTGTTTGTGACGCACTCGATTGCCGAGGCGGTTTATTTATCCACCCGCATCGTGGTTATGTCGCCCCGGCCCGGGCGTATCGTTCGCGTCATCAATTCTTCGTTACCTGACGAGCGGCATTTGGGCTTGCGCGACTCCGCCGAATTTATGGACATGGCCCACCAGGTCCGCGAGGCACTAGCCGATGGCCACCACGACTAGCGCGCCGCCGCCCACTTGGGGCCAACGCGTTTCAGAACAAGGCCTTCCGATTGCGGTGGTGCTGCTGTTCACGCTGGCGCTGTGGTACGCGCTTACGGTGTACCTAAATGCACCTGGCGCTATCGAGCGCGTGCTCGAACCCAAGGGCGCATGGACTTGGCAAGACTTAGTCGCCGCCACCATGACCGTGCAGCGCCCAGTGTTGCCTGCGCCACATCAGGTGGCGCTGGACTTGTACAGCAGCCTGGTGGACTGGCCCGTAACCTCGCCGCGCAATTTGTTGTTTCACGTGGCCGTGACCGGGGAAAGCACTTTGGTCGGCTTTGTCATGGGCACGCTGCTGGGCCTGGTGCTGTCGGTATGCATCGTGCATTCGCGCACCTTAGACAAAGCGCTGCTGCCCTGGATCGTGGCATCGCAGTCCATTCCGGTGCTGGCGATTGCGCCTATCGTGCTGGTCATTCTGGGCACCATGGGCTTTTCGGGCGTGGCGCCCAAAGCAGTGATCGCGATGTATTTGTGCTTCTTCCCCGTCACCGTGGCCATGGTGCAGGGCTTACGCTCGCCGCAGGTGATTGAGACCGAAATGATGCACACCTACGCCGCCACACGCTGGCAGGCTTTGTGGATGCTTCGCCTGCCTGCCGCGCTGCCGTTTTTGTTTCCCGCGCTGCGCGTAGGCATTGCAGCCGGGTTGGTGGGCGCGATGGTGGCCGAGCTGCCCACCGGCGCGCAAGCGGGCCTGGGCGCGCGCTTGCTGACCGGCAGCTACTACGGGCAGACCGTACAAATCTGGTCAGC
>CAMDHL010000050.1 GCA_945898105.1 Comamonas sp. lk
TTTATTCATCGGCGCCTTGGCAGGGCCAGCGTGCAATGCCTACAACAGCCAAAACGCCACATGTGCACCGGGCACATCGTTCTCGGTTTAGGCGCAAGTGTCAAGTAGCTAGCCTAAGCGGCTGCCAGGATGCGCCAGGAAGCCTCAGCGCTCCC
Source organism: Comamonas sp. lk (assembly GCA_945898105.1). Classification (GTDB taxonomy): domain Bacteria; phylum Pseudomonadota; class Gammaproteobacteria; order Burkholderiales; family Burkholderiaceae_C; genus Allorhodoferax. Next base: position 156 of record CAMDHL010000050.1, read on the forward strand.
CCGTCTGCAAGCGCCACAGCGCGGCATAGGCGCCAGCCCGGGCCAGCAACTCCTCATGGGTGCCGCTTTCGACAATGCGCCCGGCTTGCATCAAATGGATGCAATGCGCTTGGCGCACCGTGGACAGCCGGTGGGCGATGACAATGGTGGTGCGGCCCTGGCTGACCACTTCGAGCGAGCACTGGATGGCCGCTTCAGTTTCGTTGTCTACCGCGCTGGTGGCTTCGTCCAGCACCAGGATGGGCGGATTTTTCAAAATCGCGCGCGCCAAAGCCAGGCGCTGGCGCTGCCCGCCGGAGAGTTTTTGTCCGCGCTCGCCCAGCCGGGTGGCAAAACCCAGGGGTAATTTTTCGATGAATTCCGTGGCCTCGGCGGCGCGAGCCGCTGCCGCAATGGCCTCGTCGCTGACGGCGGCACGGTCTTGCTCGCCGTAAGCGATGTTGTCGGCCACGCTGGCATCGCTCAAAAATGCGTCCTGCGCCACATAGCCAATAGCGCGGCGCAAATCTTGCAAATTCAGCGCATCTATCGGTTCGCCATCGAGCAGGATGCGCCCTTGTTGCGGCGTGTAAAAGCGCAGCAGCAGCTTGACCAGTGTTGATTTACCCGAGCCAGTAGTGCCCACAAAGGCCACTGTTTGGCCCGCCGGTATGGCCAGGCTGATGTTGTGCAGCGTGGGCGTATCGCCCGCGCTGGCATAGGAAAATTGAAGATTTTCAAAGCGGATTTCGCCGGTAACGGTCGCTTTAGCAAAGTGTTTGCCTTCGTAGGCAATGCTTATAGGTGTGTCCAACAAGCCCATGGCACGCTCGATGGCGGCCATAGAACGTTGATACATATCCGCCACCTCGGCCAACCCGGTTAGCGGCCAGAGCAGGCGCTGCGTCAAAAACACCAGAACCGAAAACGCCCCTACCGCCAATTGCCCGTGCAAAGTCAACCAGCCACCATACAAGAGCGTGGCGGTAAAGCCAGCCAAAATTGCCATGCGGATAACTGGCGTGATGGCCGCACTGATGCGAATGGCGGCGGCATTGGTTTGGCGGTAGCGGTTGCTGGCCTCTTCAATATGACTGGCCTCAAAGCCCTCGGTGGCAAAGGCTTTGATGGTGGCCAGCCCCAGCAAATTATTGTTAAGCCGCGCACCCACGTCGCCCGCCGCCTCGCGTACTTTTGTGTAGCGCGGCGCTAGTCGATTTTGAAACCAGAATGCGCCCAGCAAAATCAAAGGCACCGGCAGCAAGGCCATCAGTGCGATCTCTTTTTGCAAAGCAAAAAACACCGCGCTGACCATAAGCGAGGAGAAAAAAACTTGAATGATCTGGTTGGCCCCACCATTCAAAAAACGCTCCATCTGGTTGATGTCGTCGTTAAGGATGGCCATTAGGTTGCCAGTGCGCTGGTTCTCGAAATAGGCCATATCCAGACGCTGCACATGGCGGTAGGTATCCAGGCGCATATCGTGCTGCAGGTTTTGCGCCAGCTGGCGCCATTTCACCTCGTACAAATACTGAAACAAAGATTCGCCGCCCCAGACCAGCACATTGAAGAGGCCCAGCGCCAGCAACTGCTCCCATGTGTCAGTAATGCCGATCGCGCCCAGCACATTACGCGCCAGAAAACTCTCTTCTCCCTTAACTACAACATCAACCGCCGCACCGATCAGCACCTCGGGCAGGATGTCAAAAAACTTATTTAATACGGAATAGAGCGCCGCCAACTTGAAGTCGCGCCGATAAGCGCTGGCATAGCGCAGGAGTTTGATTAAGGGGTGCATCAGAAAATAAAGACGGCGTGGGTGACGCGCCATTCTCACCCACGCCGCGAGCTAAGAGAGCAGCGCCTCGGCTGCCCCCCGCTAAGGCCAGTTAGGCCCGATTAAGCCCGCAGCTTCGCCGCCACCTGTGCCACGCGCGCGCCGTAAGCCTTGGCGGTGTCCAGGTCGCCTTGGTGCATGGCATCGGCAGGCGTAGTGTTGCCGGCATGGGCCATCATCCCGATGCTCGAACCGAGCCGATTGATGGTCTCGTTGCCCATGATGTTTAAACCAGCCCAGACCATGCCGTGCTGCATTGCCAAGGTCAGGATGCTTTGCAAGGTGGAGAGCTTGTCGCCGCTGGGGTAACCCGAGCAGGTAAAGCCACCGGCGACCTTGTCTTTCCAGGCACCGGCGTACCAGCGTTTAGAAGAGGCATCGGCAAACTTTTTAAACTGCCACGACACCGAGCCCATGTAGGTCGGCGAGCCCATGATGATGGCGTCTGCCGCGTCCAAGGCATCCCACTCGGCTTCGGTGATAGTGCCCTCAGCACTGATGGCAATGAGCTGGGCGTCTGCGCCCTCAGCAACTTGCTGGGCCAGGCGTTGGGTATGGCCGTAGCCGGAGTGGTAAATCACAACTGTCGATGTCATAGTCAAAGTTTCCAAGAAAGTAAAAAAACCAGGGTCTGCTCAAGGCAGCAGTAAATATCAGCACACACGCCTGGCGCGCTGCGCTGACACAAGCTCAGGCGGCGCAAGCGCCGCTCGGGCATATCTCAATCCTGACGCCGCGCATCCAGGCTTATGCCGCCAGCACCAAAAGCCGTCAAGGCTAGGAAACCACCGGCGATGGCAATATTTTTCATGAACATGATTTGTTCCACCATTAGTTGCTCGGGTGCAGCATGCCAAAAGGCATGAAAAAATACGCCAGCCACCACAGTAAATATGGCCATGAGCAAAGCGACTAATCGCGTTTGATAACCCGCAAGTAAAGCCAATGCGCCACCGACTTCGACCAAGACGGCAATGCCCGCACCCAGCTCAGGCAACGGTAAACCTACCGAAGCAATATAGGCCGCGGTGCCCGCAAAGCCTCCGATCTTGCTGATGCCAGCCGGCAGAAACAAAGCCGCCAATAGCACGCGGGCCAGCAGGGCAAACACATTTTGAAAACGATCCGTCATTTATAAAAACTCCTAATAAAAAAATCTTAAGGCGTCAAGTCAAACACCAGCACTTCAGCGGCTTGCGCTTGGTCTAAAACCAATCGGTTTTCGCCTTGAATAAGCAGCGCATCGCCCTGGGCCAATGCCTGACCGTTCGCGAACAAAGCACCGCGCAGTGCTTGCACATAGGCTTTGCGCGAAGGGTCTAATTCCAATGAAGCACTTTGGCTGCCTTCAAAGCAAGCGGCATACATGCGCGCATCTGCGTTAATTTGCACCGCGCCCTGCGCACCGCCGGGGGCAGCGACTAATCGCAGCACGCCGTCTTTTTCAGCAGAAGAAAAGGTTTTTTGCTCGTAAGACGGTGCGATGCCGTGCACATCGGGCTCGATCCAGATTTGCAGGAAATGGGTAGTCGCATTAGGCGCGTGGTTGAACTCGCTGTGCTGCACGCCAGTGCCCGCGCTCATGCGCTGCACGTCGCCTGGCGGTATGCCTTTCACGTTGCCCATGTTGTCCTTGTGCGCCAAATTGCCTGACAGCACATAGCTGATGATTTCCATGTCGCGGTGTCCGTGGGTACCAAAACCCGTGCCTGGCGCGATGCGGTCCTCGTTGACCACCCGCAAGTTGCCCCAGCCCATGAACGCAGGGTCGTAATAGCCCGCAAAGGAAAAACTGTGAAAGGATTTGAGCCAGCCGTGGTCGGCATAGCCTCGGTCACCGGATTTGCGTAAAAAAATCATGGGTGAATGCTAGTGCAAAGGAAAGGCTTTCAGCACCAAGTAAATTGATGGCATCATTCAAATATTTCGAATTTAAGGACGCTCCATATGCAATCTGCACGCGATTATCTGACACCTGACGCTCTGGCCATGCTGCAAACCATCGCGGAGCAAGGCAGCTTTGCCGCTGCGGCGCGGACTCTAAATCTGGTGCCCAGCACGCTCACCTATCGGGTGCGCCAGATTGAAGACGCGTTGGATGTGCTCTTGTACGACCGCAATTCGCGCCAGGCAAAGCTAACCCCGGCGGGGGCTGAGTTGCTGCGCGAAGGTGCGCGACTGCTGGAAGACATCGACGCGGTGGCCAACCGGGTCAAGCGCGTGGCCACCGGTTGGGAGTCACAACTCACGGTTGCTTTGGACACCGTCATCCAGCGAGATACCGTGATGGACTTGTGCGAGCGCTTCTTTAGCCTTTCGCCACCCACCCGCCTGCGCCTGCGCGACGAGGCCTTGTCGGGCACGATGGCCAGCTTGATCGCCGGACAAGCTGACCTGGCTATTGGCGTCGGGCCTGATGTGCAGGGGCAGACCGGCATTCACATCAAAGCGCTGGGCATGGTGCCCTTTGTATTCGTGGTGGCACCAGGTCACCCACTGGCCAATGCCCCAGAGCCCTTGAGCAATGCTCTGATGCAGCGGCACCGTGCGGTGGCTGTGGCCGATTCGGTGCAGCGGGGCAGCGGCATGAGCTTCGGCCTGTTTCAAGGGCAAGAGGTTTTTACTGTCGGCAGCATGCGGGCCAAGCTCGATGCACAGTTGCGAGGCCTGGGCAGTGGCAACCTGCCCTTACCCATGGCCGCGCCGCATATTGCGAACGGGCGACTGGTCGCCAAACGTACGGAGCAGCCTGTGCGCCAGGCGCATATCCACTACGCGTGGCGCGGCACCAAAGCGGCACCGCCGGGGCGAGCATTGCAATGGTGGTTGGATCAGTTGGAACAGGAAGTGACGCGCAAGGCTTTGCTCGCATCCTGATATGCCAGCGGGTGTACAGTAGGCCGCATGCCGTACTGCGGCGCAAGAAAAAAAGCCAAGGAGAACCACGCATGCAAAGGCCTAAAAATATTGCCATCGTCGGCGCCGGACTAGCCGCTATCAGCTGTGCACGCACGCTGGTGCAGGCGGGTCACCGCGTCACCCTGTTTGAAAAAAGTAAAGGCGTCGGCGGACGCATGTCGACGCGGCGCAGCCCATTTGGCACCTTTGACCATGGGGCCCAGTATTTCACCGTGCGCGACCCGCGCTTTGCCCTGGCATTAGAGACAGCGCATGGCGTGTGTCGCCCCTGGAGCGTGACTATGGTGCAGGTGCTGGACCAGCATGGTCGTGTGGCCGCAGCTGGTCTGCCCGCACGCGAGCCGCACTGGGTGCCGGGGCCTGGTATGCGCGATTTGGCCATCGCCTGGGCCGCGCCGATTGCTGAGCACATTCACTTGGAAACCTGCGTCATGGCGATAGAAACAGACGCGCTGCACAAAGCTCAATGGCAACTGCGTACCCGAGGCAGCGATGACAGTAGCGGCGTCCATGGTGGTTTTGACCATGTGCTGCTGGGCATCCCGCACCCGCAGGCAGCGGCCTTGTTGCGCACCCTGCCGGCCAAGACGCATGGCAGTGCGGCCCTGTTGCAAGCGCTGGACGGCGTGACGGTGCAGCCATGCTGGACGCTGATGCTGGCCTATCCGCAAGCGGTCCAACCGGGCCTTACCACCCTGGGGCCGCAATGGAATGCGGCGCGCAGCACGCACCACCGTATTGCCTGGTTGGCGCGCGAGTCGAGCAAGCCGGGGCGCGGCATTGTGGAGCGCTGGACGGTGCAAGCCAGCGCCGCCTGGTCGCAGGAACACATCCATGACGATGTGCCTCGAGCAGAGGGCAAATTGCTCAAAGCGTTTGCCGAAGTCACCGGCATCCGCGCACAACCAGCCCATGTAGAAGCGCACCGCTGGCTCTATGCCAAAACTGAAAAACCCTTGGGCCGCAGCCATGTGTGGGACGCCAAATCCGGCATCGGCTTGTGCGGCGACTGGTGCCTGGGCCACCGGGTAGAAAACGCGTTCGTATCGGGCTTGGAACTGGCGCTTGCAATCGGCTGAAACCTTCACGCACTACCGGGGCCGATTTGCGCCCTCACCCACTGGCCCGCTGCATGCGGGCTCGCTGGTCGCCGCCCTGGCCAGTTGGCTGGACTCCCGCGCGCATGGCGGCCAATGGTTGGTGCGCATCGAAGACGTCGATACACCGCGTACCGTGCCCGGCGCCGACCGCCTCATACTGGCCCAATTAGCCGCCTGCGGCTTGCATGCTGACGCGCCGCCGGTGTGGCAAAGCGCGCGCACTGGCTTGTACCGGGCGGCCCTGGACAGCCTGGTAACGCACGCTTTTGCCTACCCCTGCGCTTGCTCGCGCAAAGACATAGAAAACGCCACAAGCGCCGATGCGCCACGACCGCGCCATGCCGAATTGCGCTATCCCGGCACCTGTCGCACCGGACTGCATGGCAAAGCCGCACGGGCCTGGCGTTTACTAACCCATGGCGCAGCTATAAGCTGGCAGGACCGAGCATCTGGCGCGCAAACGCAGGATGTGCAAGACGTGGTGGGCGACTTTGTGCTGCTGCGCGCCGACGGCTGTTTTGCATATCAACTGGCGGTGGTGGTCGATGATGCGGACCAGGGCATTAGCCATGTGGTGCGCGGCGCAGATCTTCTAGACAATACTGCGCGCCAAATTCGGCTGCAACAATGCCTGCAACTTCCCACGCCGAAGTACCTGCACACCCCGCTGGTGCTGGGCGCCAACGGCGAAAAATTGTCTAAACAAAACGGCGCCCAAGCCATCGACACCAACCAGCCGATGCACGCATTGAACCAGGCTGCCGCCACCCTGGGCCTACCCGTGCAATCGGGCAACGTGGAACAAGCCCTGTCGGTTTGGACGGCGGCTTGGGCGTCTGCTTGGGTTCGGCCCGAGCGCCAAGCCTGCCCCACCTAAAATTGCGCGCTTCAGGGCCGGACAACGGCTCCCTGTTCGCCTTGCGCATCACCCACTCATGCAAAACAAACCTTCCTCCGAGCCTGACGCCCAACCGGTTTTTATGCGCACCGTAAAAAGCTATGTCTTGCGTGCAGGACGGGTAACGCATGGCCAGGCCAAAGCGGTTGAGACACTGGGGCCGCAGTTTTTGCTGCCCTACCGCCCTGCGCTGATCACCTGGCCCGAAGCATTTGGCAGCAGCCAGGCGCCAGGCAGCACGCGGCCCGTGGTGCTGGAAATCGGCTTTGGCATGGGCGAGGCCACAGCCCAGATTGGGGCCACGCTGCCGGGTACCGATTTTTTGTGCTGCGAGGTGCACCAAGCCGGTGTAGGTGCCTTGCTCAAGCGCATAGGCGAAACCGGTTTGGGCAATATCCGCATTTGCGCGCATGATGCGGTGGAGGTGATCGACCAGATGCTGCCTCTGGCCAGCCTGGACGGCATCCATATTTTTTTTCCGGACCCTTGGCACAAGACCAAGCACAACAAGCGCCGTCTGATACAGGCGCCACTGGTCGAAAAATTGGCACAACGCCTCAAACCCGGCGGCTATTTGCACTGCGCCACCGACTGGCAGCCCTATGCCGAACAAATTTTGGAAGTACTGGAGGCGCAACCCCTACTGCACAACCAGGCGCGTAGTGCACACCCCGAATTACAAGGCTACGCCCCCAAGCCGGACTATCGGCCTTTGACCAAGTTTGAAAACCGCGGCCTCAAGCTCGGCCACGGCGTGTGGGATCTGGTCTGCCTGCGACGCTAAGGCATGCCATTAGCCAGCGCGCTGCGCGACTTGCCCACACGTGATGGCGTGGCCGCCAGCCGGGTTGTCATAGCGCTAGGGCGTTGGGCGCGCGTGATTGACTTTTTGGTTGACCGTTTCCCGCACATCAGCGAAGACGATTGGCGAAAACGCTTGTCACAAGGTCTGGTGCTGGGCGACAAGGGTCAGCCATTGCAAGCCGACACACCGGCCCTAGAGGGCGGTTGGCTGTATTACTACCGGTCTCTGGAACGGGAAGCACCCATCCCGTTCACACACCAAGTGCTGTATCGCGACGCGCATTTGCTGGTGGTGGACAAGCCGCATTTTTTGCCAGTCATCCCTTCGGGCAAGTACCTGCAAGAAACCTTGTTGATGCGCCTTAAACAATCTTTAGAGGTGTCGGACCTGGTACCCATTCACCGCATAGACCGCGATACCGCCGGGCTGGTGTTGTTTTCGCTGCAAGCGGCTAGCCGCAACGCCTACAGCGCCTTATTTAGAGAACGGCGGGTGGAAAAAACCTACGAGGCGGTCGCCGCCTTTGATCCCACGCTGGCCTTGCCGGTGAGGCGCGAAAGTCGTATTCAAGTGGGTACGCATTTCATGCAACAGGCCGAAGTGCCAGGCGCTGTCAACGCCATTACCGACATCAATGTGCTGGAAGTTTGCGAGCCCTGGGCACGCTACCAACTGCGGCCTTTAAGCGGTCAGCGCCACCAGTTGCGCGTGCACATGGTGGCGCTCGGGCTGCCAATTTTGAATGACGGTATTTACCCGCAACTAACCCCCGAGGGCAGCAGCGACCAGGCCAAGCCGCTGCAATTGCTAGCCAAAAGGCTGGCCTTTGAAGACCCCATCAGCGGGCGGCACATGGCATTTGAAAGTCAATTGCGTCTGCTACCCCTGCCGGGTGTTTAGGCCGCTATTTCCTTGGCACTGATGCGGTAGCGGAAATCGTCCGGCGCATAGGCGTCCAGGCGCTGGCCGCCAGTCTCGGCATGCGGGTACATCAAAAATCCCAAACGTGGGCCTTTGGCGTTTGGTAGCAGCACATCATGCGCGGTGTTGTAGGCCATCCAGTTGCCTTCCCAGCCGCCAAATAACACGCGATTAACCGGCGCCACGACCGGATTGCGCGGGTCTTTAATCCAATCGGCGGTTTCCTGGCGCATCACCTTGGCAACGTCCGCCGGGTCCATGGCCACCCAGCCGTGGCCCTGCAAATAGACCTCGGCACGGCAGTGTTGCGCGCCTTGCAGCTTGGCGGAGATACCGCCCAGTTCTTTGTAGCCAAAGGCACTGGGCGCAACACGTAAGCCATACACATCGCGCGCGGGCAGACCGACCGAGCGGCACAGGCCGACAAACAAGGCATTGAGGTCGGCGCACTTGCCACCCAGGTTGCCGGTTTCAAGCATGGTCTGGATGTCGCCTTCGCCACAGCCGCGCACTTTGGGTTCACGATAGGTGTTGGTCACAATCCAGTCGAATATTTTTTGGGCTTTTTCAACATCATTGCGCGCACCCTTGGTCGCTTCGCCGGCGGTGCTGAGCACAATGCCATCGACCGGAATCAGCGCCGTCGGACGCGTCCACTGCGCCAAGGAGGCTGCAGATTCTGCGGATGCGGATTTCTGCTTCCAGTCCTGCAAACGGTTTTGGGTTTGGACGCGACTGGTGACTTCCACAAAAGGCTGCGCCTGCGCCGCATCAAACTCGGCATAAACCATGCGCGCGCCCTCGCTGCCATCAACCATCATGCGTGCGCTGCCGTTGCAGTTAATGGCCGACTCCATAGACTTTTGCCAGGATGTGTTGACACTGGGCACGGGAACCCAGACACGGGTTTGACCGCGCGGCGCGGCGATCTCGACGCGGGTGGTAATTTCAAAAGTTCGCCAGGCGCCGGGTTGCGGGGCAAACTGACGCTCGGTCGCGTCCGCGTTTTGCGCAAGGCTGTAAAGGGGAAGGCTGGCAACTGCGGACGCAGCGGCAGTTCGCAGAAATTGGCGGCGCGCAGGCAACGCCGCGCGATTGGAAACGGTGGTCATACAAAGAACTCCGGATATAGATGAAAAGCGCGTACGGCGTAGCAATAAATACCCCGGATAGCGCGAAAACCACCGGACCGTATGCAATCGCTTAGATCGCTTGCAAGTGGCTGGCAGCGGGCGGATTATCGCCGCTGCAACAGGTATATTGCGGGCCTGCCATCCAGGTGTGCCATGCGGGTGTGCCGCCTCTGTTCGCGCGCACCGCAGCGCACCGGCCTTGCCTCACCGACCCCACCGAGAAACGTCTACTTGTCCTCTGAAACCCAGCCCACTTTGGCCGCCCTTGACAGCGCGCAAATTTGGGCCCAACAAGCCTTTGGCGCTTTTAGCCATGTGTTGCACGCAACGCCGGGCTTTCGCCAGCGCGAAGGACAGATCGCCATGGCGCAATGCGTGGCCGATACCTTAAGCCGCGCCGATCTGGGCGATAACGAAGACCCGCAGCGCGCGATCGCTGTAATTCAGGCGGGGACCGGCGTGGGTAAATCGGCAGCCTATGCCAGCACGGCGATTGCCATGGCATTGCAACGCAAGACGCGGGTACTGATTTCCACCGCGACGGTGGCGCTCCAAGAGCAATTGATGCAAAAAGACCTGCCGGCGCTGGCGTCCAGCATGGAGCAGCCTTTTGCTTTCGCCTTGGCCAAGGGGCGTGGGCGCTATGTGTGCAAGCTCAAACTGGAGCGCCTGGTGGGCAGCAGCGGAGCAGAGGATGATTTTTTTGAAGAGGATTTTCCAGCGGTGGCGCTGGGCACGGCCTCTCAGGAAGCCTTGGAAGAGCGGCGATTCAGGCTGTACGAACATATGGCCGCCACGCTGGCGACAGGTCGCTGGGACGGCGACCGCGACAGTCTGAACGAAGCGCCCGACGCACAGGA
>CAMDHL010000051.1 GCA_945898105.1 Comamonas sp. lk
CCGAATTCCCGGCCGGTGATGTACAGCTCAAAGCGTTCGGTCACTTCGGGGTGGGTATCACTGGCCCGGGCCAGCGGTGAAATCTCGACCGGGTGCTCGCAGATAAAGGTGGGTTGCCAGAGTTGGTCCTCGACATGCTCCTCAAAATACATCACTTGCAAGCTTGCCAGACTACGTTTAGACAACTGGTTTTTGACATCGCTAAGACCCGCCTCACGCAAGGCTGCGCGTAGCCAATCGGCATCGTTCACGTTCGCGCCAGCATCGGTGTATTTTTCAATCGCCTCCAATATCGTCAAACGCTCAAATGGCGCAGCCAAATCCACCGGCTTGCCGCCATAACTGAGATCAAGTGAACCTACCGCTTTGCGTGCTGCATCGCGCACCAGGTCCTCGGTGAATGCCATCAGGTCGCGGTAATTCCAATAGGCCGCATAGAACTCAATCATGGTGAATTCAGGGTTGTGACGTACCGAAATGCCTTCGTTGCGAAAGTTGCGGTTGATTTCAAACACGCGGTCAAAGCCACCGACGATCAAGCGCTTGAGATAGAGTTCGGGCGCAATACGCAAAAACATTTGCTGGTCCAGCGCGTTGTGGTGGGTGGTAAAAGGTTTGGCGTTGGCCCCACCAGGGATGGGGTGCAGCATGGGCGTTTCTACTTCGAGAAATCCATGTTGCACCATGAAAGCACGGATGCTGCTGACTGCAGTGCTGCGCGCTACAAAGCGCTTACGGGCTGCTTCGTCGGTCATCAGGTCAATATAGCGCTGACGGTATTTCACTTCCTGGTCATGGATGCCATGGAATTTATCCGGCATAGGACGCAGGCTTTTGGTTAACAGTCGTACCTCGCTGGCATGCACCGACAGTTCTCCGGTTTTGGTTTTAAAGAGGCGTCCGCTGGCGGCCACAATATCGCCTAGATCCCAGTGTTTGAAATCCTCGTATATCTCAGCCCCGACCTCTTCCCCCTTTACGTAGACCTGAAGCCGGCCGTTACTGGGGCCAAAGGAGGCGTCTTGCAGGGTACAAAAACTGGCTTTACCCATCACGCGCTTGAGCATCATGCGCCCTGCGACTTTGACTTCTACCTGCAGGCTTTGTAGTTCTTCGGCGCTTTTGTCGTCGTACAGCGCAAACACATTGGCCGCCACCTGGTCCGGCGCAAAGTCGTTAGGAAAAGCCGGACCCAGGCCTTGGGCCTGTCGCTCCCGCAGGATTTTCAGCTTTTCACGCCGCTCCAAAACAAGTTGGTTTTCGTCGATCGGGGCTGCGGGCGGCGTAGTGGCTTCTGACATGGATGTGCGATAAAGAGAGAAAGATTGCGAGCCGGCTGGCGCTGTATTTCGGCTGCGGGGCGAAGCGGGGATTCTAAGAGCCTACCGCTGGCGATTATCATCCCGCCTATTTCCTGGAAATGGCACGCTCCACGCGATGCTTGTTTACATGCCTTACCAAATTGTTTCGATGGTTTTGGATCTTGTCGTCGGAGTGATCGGCGGGGCCTGTTTACTGCGTTTGTATATGCAGCAACAGCGCATTCCAATGTCGGCCCGGGCAGGAAATCCGATTGGCCCATTCTTGTTTGCCGTGAGCGATTGGATTGTGCTTCCGCTGCGGCGTGTGTTACCAGGTTTGGCTTTTCTTGACCTGGCTAGTCTCCTAGCCGCTTATGCTTTGGAATTAGCGCAATTTTCGCTTTTATGGCTGATTCAGGGCATGCCCCACAGCTACGGCGCTGTTGCTGGCTTGGCGGGGGTGGGGCTGCTGCGTTTGGCAGTTTCGGGCATGACGGCCATGGTGATTATCTATGCGCTGCTGTCATGGATCCAATCCGCATCACCGGTTTCCGACTTGCTTGATCGCTTGGTGGCGCCACTGCTGGCTCCGATCCGCCGTTACTTGCCCTTGGTAGGCGGTGTGGATCTATCCCCGTTAGCCTTGCTGCTGGCTTTGCAAATCATGGGCTTGCTCATCCATCCGCTGGATGGCGCGATATTAATGCTTTTGGCCTGACCCAGACACGGGTGTCCTACGCGTTTAAATCACTGCGTCCGTAGGATGACGTTGCAACATGGCGAGGGCTTCGGCCACGGTTTTGCGCATTTCACGGCGATCACAGATCAGGTCAATGGCGCCTTTGGTTTGCAAAAACTCGGAGCGCTGAAAGCCCTCGGGCAGGGTTACCCGCACCGTAGACTCGATCACGCGCGGACCGGCAAAGCCGATCAGGGCCTTCGGTTCAGCGATGACGATGTCGCCTAAAAAAGCAAAGCCGGCGCTGACACCGCCCATGGTTGGGTCGGTCAACACACTGATATAGGGCAAGCCTTTTTTAGCCAGGCGGGTGAGCGAGGCATTGGTTTTGGCCATTTGCATTAGGCTCAGCAATCCCTCTTGCATCCGGGCACCGCCGGTGGCGGTAAAGCACAAAAAGGCGGATTTTTGTTCCATGGCCGCCTCTACACCGCGCACAAAGCGTTCGCCTACCACCGAGCCCATGCTGCCGCCCATGAATTCAAATTCGAAACAGGCAGCCACCACGCCAATTCCATGCACCGAGCCGCCGATGACGACCAACGCATCCGTCTCGTTGGTATTTTCCAGAGCCTCTTTCAGGCGCTCCGGGTATTTGCGGCTGTCTTTGAATTTGAGTGCGTCCACCGGCAGCACTTCCTGGCCGATCTCAAACCGGCCTTCGTTATCCAAAAATGCATCCAGCCGGGCCCTCGCACCAATGCGGTGATGATGGCTGCAGGTTGGGCAGACGCTGAGGTTTTGCTCCAAATCCGACTTGTACAACACGGTCTCACAGCCCGGGCATTTGACCCACAGGCCTTCGGGCACCGTGCGGCGGTCCGCTGGGTCGGTTTGCTCAATCTTGGCCGGTAGCAGTTTTTCAAGCCAACTCATAGTCTTACTCCGTATTTCGTATGCCTGAGGCTTGCGGGTTCAAAGCCGGGCTGGGGCATCCATTGCGTTGCGCACTTCGGTCAGAAACGCCTGAGCGATGGGCGCCACAGTATCGCGGGTTGCATTTTCAATCAATTGGATCATTTTGCTGCCGATCACTACCGCATCTGCCACTTTGGCAAGCGTGGCAGCAGTAGCGCCGTCGCGTATGCCAAAACCCACGCCCACAGGAATCTGGATATGGCGCCGTATGCGCGGCAACATAGCGCCTACGGCATCAGTATCGAGGGTGCCCGCGCCGGTCACGCCCTTGAGCGAGACGTAATAGACATAACCGCTGGCAACCGCCGCCACCTGGGCCATGCGCTCGTCGGTGCTGGTCGGTGCCAGCAAAAAGATCAAATCCATATTGCGGGCCCGCAGCTGACCAGCAAAGTCGACGCATTCCTCCGGCGGGTAGTCCACCACCAGCACCCCGTCCACGCCAGCCTGCGCGGCATCGTCGACAAAAGGACTGTCCACGCCAGGCTTGGCATGCCGCTGGTCGTAGCGTTCTATCGGGTTGGCATAGCCCATCAGCACCACCGGGGTGTTGCTGTCGGCCAGCCGGAATTGGCGCACCATTTCAAGTACCTGCACCATTCCAATGCCCATGGAGAGGGCCTTGTCGCCCGAGCGCTGGATAACCGGGCCGTCGGCGCTGGGGTCAGAAAAAGGAACGCCCAGCTCAATGATGTCGGCGCCGGCTGTGACCATGGCATGCATCAGCTCCGGCGTAACATCGGCATAGGGGAAACCTGCGGTGACGAAGGGAATCAAGGCTTTGCGGCCTTGGGCTTCCAGCGCGATAAACGTACTTTGGATGCGGCTCATGCTTTGGCTCCCAAGCCGTGCAGAGTGACAGGATGCTCGATACCGCCTTTGACGCTCTGCCCTTGGCAGCTGGGGCGGCAGAAAAAGTCGCCATTGCTTAGATCCGCCACGGTACCAATGTCTTTGTCGCCCCGGCCTGATAGGTTCACCAGTATCGACTGGTCGGGCCGCATAGTCTTGGCTAACTGCATGGCATAGGACACCGCATGGCTGGATTCAAGCGCCGGGATGATGCCTTCGGTGCGGCAAAGGTAGTGAAAGGCCTCCAGCGCCTGCTTGTCTGTAATGCCCACGTATTGGGCTCGGCCGATGTCGCTTAGGAAGGCGTGCTCCGGGCCTACGCCCGGATAATCCAAACCGGCGCTGATGCTATGGGTTTCGGTGACTTGGCCATTGTCGTCTTGCAAGACGTAGGTCCGGTTGCCGTGCAATACGCCGGCGCTGCCGCGTTGGATCGAGGCCGAATGTTTGCCGCTGTCCAGCCCTTCACCCGCCGCTTCCACCCCGATAAGCTGCGTGTTTTCAAACGGAATGTAGGGATAGAAAATACCCATGGCGTTGCTGCCGCCGCCCACACAAGCGATCACTGCGTCTGGCTGGGTGTTGGCAGCATGTTGTGCTGCCAGCATTTCGGGCATTTGGGCAATGCATTCGGTGCCAATGATGCTTTGGAAATCGCGCACCATCATGGGGTAAGGGTGAGGACCCGCAACAGTGCCGATGATGTAAAAAGTGTTGTCCACATTCGCGACCCAGTCACGCATAGCTTCGTTAAGCGCGTCTTTCAGGGTTCGGCTGCCGGACTCGACCGGCACGACAGTGGCGCCCAGCAGCTTCATGCGGTAGACGTTGGGGCTTTGCCGCTTCACGTCTTCGCTACCCATATAGACCACGCATTCCAGGCCATAGCGCGCGCAAATAGTGGCGGTGGCAACTCCATGTTGACCTGCGCCGGTCTCCGCAATGATGCGCGGCTTACCCATGCGTTTGGCAAGCATGGCCTGACCGATGGTGTTATTGATTTTGTGCGCGCCGGTGTGGTTCAGGTCCTCGCGTTTGAGGTAGATCTGCGCACCACCCATTTCGCGACTCATGCGGGCCGCATGGTAAATCGGAGAGGGTCGTCCTACAAAATGGGCTAATTCGGACTTGAACTCGGCCACAAATTGCGGGTCGTGTTGGTAGCGCGCGTAGGCGGCTTTGAGTTCGTTAATGGCGTGCGTCAGTGTCTCAGAGACAAAGCTTCCGCCATATTTGCCGAAATGGCCACGGACATCGGGTTGTTGATAGTCAAGCATGCTCAATTGAATCCTGCAAGGCGTTGGTCGGCGACACGAACGGCGGCGACGAACTGATTGATTTTTTCGGAGTCCTTGATGCCCTTGAGGGTTCCGCCCTCTGGCGCATCGACTTCCACTGCGGAACTAACGTCTACGGCCAGCGATTTACAGCGCGGGCGTAGCAGGGCGATGCCGTCGCCCACGTTTGCAGCATTGAGTCCACCACTCAAGACGAGGTGAGCGTTGACGCTTGGAGGAAGGAGTGACCAATTGAATGCCTTACCGCCTCCGCCGAATCCCTCGACATGGGCGTCGAGCAGGATGGCTTGGGCTTGGGAATAATCTAAAGCATATTTTACGAGGTCAAAGTCTGCCCCCGCCGCGCCAGTGGGAATGCGCGCCGCGCGCAAATAAGGGCGATTGACAGCCCCGGACAGAGCGGCGCAGGTTTGGGGGCTTTCGTCGCCATGGAGTTGAAGCAGCGCCGTGGGCAGCAGGGCGCAGGCCGCGGCGACTTCGTCTGGCTCAGGATTGACAAACAGCAGCACCGGCGTAATGAATGGCGGCATCAACTGCGCCAGTTGGGCGGCTCGTTCAACGCCGACGGCGCGCGGGCTTTTGGCGTAGAGCACAAAGCCAATGGCATCGACGCCTGCGGCCACTGCGGCCAGCACATCTTGCTCGCGCGTCAGGCCGCAAACCTTGATCCGGGTGCGCTGGGCGGTTGGCTGGGTACTCATGGAAGCCAATCATACGCAGGCGTGCGCTCGGGCATGCCGAAGTGGTCTGCGTAGCGTGGCCCTAGAAAATACAAACCAGCCGGAGAAAATGTGGGGGCGGCCTGTTTGCGGTCGCGCGCCTGCAATACGGCATCCATCCATTCGGGTGCTTCAATGCCCTGTCCAACGCGCACCAAAGACCCCATGATGTTGCGGATCATGTGGTGCAAAAAAGCGCTGGCCTCGAAGTCAAAGCGCCAATAGGCGCCGCGTTGGACCATGTCGATGCGCAGCAGATTTTTAACCGGCGAGAGCGCCTGGCATTCGGAGGCGCGAAACGAACTGAAATCGTGTTCGCCCAGCAGGTAATTGGCGGCTTGGCGCATGGCAACGCCATCTAATTGGCGAAAACTCCAGCCCACGCGGCCTGCTTCCAAAGTTGGTCGCACTTCCGACTGGCGCAGCACATAGGCATATCGCCGGCTTTGCGCACTGGCTCGGCAGTGAAACTCAGGCGGCGCGGGAAGGGCCCATTCGACTGCGATGTCGCTGGGCAGCTTGCTGTTTGTGCCGCGCACCCAGGCGTGGTTGCTACGCTCGACCGGGCTTTCAAAGTGCACCACCTGCATCAGGGCATGTACGCCTGCGTCGGTGCGTCCAGCGCACAAAGTGGAAATACGTGTGCCGGTAAAGGATGCCAGCGCAGCTTCCAGCCTATCCTGGACGGTGCGCCCGGAGGACTGGCTTTGCCAGCCTTGGTAATCCAGTCCGCTGTAGCTGAGCCCCAAAACCATCCGCATGGTCAGTTGCAGGCGTGGAGCAAGCTCCGCCCGATCACTTGAGCTTGGCCATCAAGGCCTGCGCCTTATTGCGAAGGTCTTCTGAACCATTCGCCATGACGTCATCCAGCATTCTGCGTGCTCCTTGGAATTCACCGATGTCGATAAATTGTTTTGCCAATTCCATACTGGTTTCCAACTGCTCTGAATAGGTGGTTGTAAGAGGAAACTGTGGTGAAGAAAGGTCTAATGTTAAGGGTCCGGATTCAAACGACCCTTGGTTTCTATCTCTAGCCATCTCATCCGCTTGGTCTGCCTGCATATTATGGGCAAAGGATAGCATGGGGTCCAGTGGTGAAGACTCGTCGTGCGATGGCGCTCCCGACAGCGGAGGTAAATCCAAACTCGCTAATCTAGAGCCTTTTGGATGCAATTGAATTAAAGAATCATCCAATGTCATGTCGGCAGTTGCATTCGGTGCGTGACTTGCCTCCAATCCATCGCTCCGATAACGAGAGTTGCTAGGATCTATTGCAATGCCCCATTCTCTTATTTGCTGCCACTGCGAACTTTGGATCCCGGAAATGGCAGCGACCTCGTTGGCGAAGACCTCAAAATTCGTTCTGTCTCCACGCTTCACATAAATTTCCGCCAATTTCAGATGGATTGCTATCCGCTTGGGGTCATGCTTTAAGCCCTCTCGCAAAATTTCTTCGGCTGGCTCGTCTTTACCGTAGGCGAGGTAAACATCTGCTTCCGCTACTGGGTCTAACTCTGTTACGAGCGCCGAATTTTCCGGCACTACTCTGGTGGCTCCAAAGTTGGTATCGATTTGATAGCCGCCATTTGGGTTATCGTTCATGTCGCTCACTGTGGCCCATGATTCGGTCGATAGATTGCCAGCGAACTCAGGGCTTGGAGTTATTTTTGGCTTACGTTTTTTGAGCCATGCCAGCGTTCCTAGTCCCAAACCTAATGCGCTGAGTGTTGCCAATAGCTCCACCAAATTTTGGCCGATGAGTTCTTGCAACATTTCAATAGTTCCAGGACTTGTCGATGGCTGGGCAGCGGGTAGCAAATGCGGAACGACGACGACTCCCGAGTCCGATCGAGATGCTGGAGAGGCGGGCGGAGGGGGAGAGTTTTGTACTTGAATGCTGTCGCCTCCTAGGCTGGCCTCTCTCGGTAAAACTATCTCCGTCGCCTTGGCTAAATCTGCCAACTCCTGGATATTCTTTGTCAACTCCTGTGCGCGCGCCTCTTCACTTTCTTTGGTTTTCTGTCGGGCGATTTGCTCGAGTTTGTCATTTTCAGATCGCTGTGCCGGAGTTTTTTTGCTAAGCTTTAATGCGTCGCCCGGTTGTCCTTGCCCCTTGGTCTCTAATGCGCTGTTGCTTTCCTGACTTATGGCTGGCTCTAACTCATTACCCTTTGCCTTGAAAATTTGCTTCTTGCCAGCCCGCTTCTTAGCATTCACTAAGCCATATTGGGCAGTAAGTGCTTGGGCTGCTTCATTTTGGTCAATCCGGTTGACAGATTCTGGTGCCGGAATCTTGATACTTGATCCAGCTCGTAATACGTTGACATTGTTTTCTGGAAAAGCTTGTGGATTGGTCCGTAGCAGAGCGACCAGCATTTGCTCCATGCTGCTGCCTTCGGGCTTAAAGCGAATGGCTAACTTCGCGGCGGTATCGCCCAGGCGAACCACCACGTTGCTTTCATTTCTTTGTAAGCCGCTTTCGTCGGAGGATGGATTTACCAGCTTCAACGCCGGCGCATTCATCGCATCGGTAGGTGTAATCGGATTCGATTCGAATGGGGACGTAATTACCGCCTGCGCCGTGACATTTTGGTTTTCAGGCAGGTCAGCTGCAATAGACGCAACCTCGCTGGACTTGGCGGGGTCGAGCAGTAAACGATAGGGGCGAATCAATTTAGCCGCGTTGGTTGAAACTTCCAACACCAGGTCCACGGCAGGCTCGTTCAGTGGCCGCCTAGTACGCAGCCTGATATAGCGTGTCCCATCGGCCCGTACAAGAACTTCTACTTGGGTATCGCCTAAAGAGGCGTTGTACTCCATCCCCATACCAAGGTAGGCGCCAGGGCCAGCCATGGCAGCTTTTAGGGATGCTGCTTCCTGGAGTGTGAGGTTAAGAACGTCAATTTCCGCAATCAAATTTTGTCCGAGAAACGATTGCAGGCTGATCGGCGCCAAGGCGACTGCTCCGGCAAGCCCTGGGAAAAGTGCACCTACAAGGTAAATCGACGCTAACGATGAATGGTATCGCTTATAAGTACATTCCCAACCCATGATTACCCCCATTTAGAATTGTCACAATATTATTAATTAAAACATTGTAACAATATTTATAATTAAATACGGGGATTTTTGAATCTGCTTTAAACCTTGCTTTCCGTAGATAGTTTTTGGATGGGGACCTTAATCTGGGGCCGATTACTTAGCCACTTTTCAGGCCTTTAACCCTCCAGCAGTATCCGGAGCATGCGCCGAAGTGGCTCTGCGGCGCCCCATAGCAGTTGGTCGCCGATGGTGAAAGCGCCCAGATACTGGGGGCCCATGGTCAATTTGCGCACGCGGCCGACAGCAATGTCCATGGTTCCAGTCACTGCCACCGGGGTGAGTTCACGTACGCTGTCCAGGCGGTTATTGGCGACAAATCGCACCCAGGCATTATCATTTTTCAGCATGTCTTCGATGTCCGCTAGCGGCACATCGCGCTTCATTTTGATGGTCAGACTCTGACTGTGGCAGCGCATTGCGCCCACACGGACGCAAATGCTGTCGATGGGCACCGGGTTGCCTTGCCGGCCCAAGATTTTGTTCGTTTCGGCGCTGCCTTTCCATTCTTCCAGGCTCGTGCCGTCGCCTCGGTCGCTGTCGATCCAGGGAATCAGGCTGCCAGCCAGCGGCGCCATGAAGTTTTTGGTTTCCTCGGGCGATAGTGCGCGCTGGGTGGCGGCAACCTGGCGGTCAATTTCCAAGATCGCGCTAGAAGGATTATCCAATTGGATTCTGACCGCGCTGTTGAGGGTACCCATCTGGGTAAGCAGTTCGCGCATATGTTGCGCGCCGCCACCGCTGGCTGCTTGGTAGGTGGTAGCCGTCATCCACTCCACCAGGTCCGCTTTAAAAAGGGCGCCAAGGCCCATCAACATGCAGCTTACGGTGCAATTGCCGCCGATATAGTCTTTCACGCCACGCGCAAGCGCGGCATCGATAACCGGGCGATTCACAGGATCCAAGATGATGACCGCGTCGTCCTTCATGCGCAGGGTTTTGGCGGCATCAATCCAATAGCCCTTCCATCCGGCGGCGCGTAGTTTGGGGTAAATCTCGGTGGTGTAGTCGCCACCTTGGGCGGTGATGATGATGTCGCAGCGCTGAAGGGCCAACAAGTCAAAGGCGTCTTGCAACGTGGTTTCGTTCTTGGCAAAGCTGGGCGCTGCGCCGCCACTGTTGGAGGTGGAGAAGAAAAGGGGCTCGATCAGGTCAAAGTCGCCCTCCGCCTGCATTCTGTCCATCAACACCGAGCCGACCATACCGCGCCAGCCGACCAATCCTACTAACGTACTCATTGCGTTTCCCCTTCATAAAAACAGTGTGTGACCTGACTGTTTTCCCGGCTCGTCTGGCCGGGGGGCGCACGACGAACCGGGCTGTGTCAGCCAGTCGTGGTTTTGGTAATCATTGCGCGTGCACCTACCGGGGCCCTAAGGAACATGGCAGGGTTCAAGATGAACTTGTGTACGTGAATCATTTGAAAGATTGTAACGGGCCCTGCTGAGGGCTGGCTTACAGCGTTGGTCTAACGGTGCTAAAAAGACCCTTGGTTATCATTAAGACAAAGCTTTCACCACTGCATCGCCCATCTCCCGCGTGCCGACTTTGGTGGTACCGGGGCTGTAGATGTCGGGGGTGCGTAGACCTTGGGTAAGTACGGCGTCCACGGCTTTTTCGATACGGGCGGCAGCTTCGGGTTGCTGCAGGCTAAAGCGCAGCATCATGGC
>CAMDHL010000052.1 GCA_945898105.1 Comamonas sp. lk
GAACGCAGCAAATTGAGAATACCCAAGGTTGACACAATGGTCAGCAGCAGGCACAGAAAATAAAACTGAATTTCAGTCTCAAGCACCCAGCCAAAGATATTGGGCTTTTTGATGTGGATACCGGCATTGCCACCGGTCACTGACTCCCAACGAGCCAGCACCTCTTCCACAATAAAACCAAAAGACAGCGTCGCCATGCCCAGGTAGATGCCCTTCACCCGCAAGGCCGGCAAGCCCACCACCAGACCCACCGCCGCAGACAAACCGGCAGCGCAGGCCAAAGCGATAGGAAAAGGCACTCCCATATTGGTTAGCACCGCCTGCGTGTAGGCGCCTACACCCAAAAAAGCCGCATGACCCAAGGAGAACAGGCCGGTAAAGCCAGCCAGCAGCATGATGCCAAGGGCAGCGATGCTGTAAATCAGCACAAACGTGAGTTGCGCCAGCCAATACTCGGTAAACAACCAGGGCGCACCCAGCAGCAGCAATACCAGCACGCTGTACCAGAGCACATGGCCTTCATGCTTGGCAAGGCCAATGTCTTGGGCGTATTCGGTTTTGAAAATAAAACGCATATTCAGACCTTCTTGCGCAGTTTTTCGCCGAACAAGCCATTAGGCCGCACCATCAGCATCACCAGCACCACGATATAGGCCGCGGTGTCCTTGAAGCCGTCAGGCAGGTAAAAGCCCGAAAAAGCCTCAACCAAGCCAATGACCAAGCCACCCACAATCGCGCCAGGCAGACTGCCAAAGCCACCAACGACCGCCGCTGGAAACGCTTTGAGGCCAATAAAACCCATATTGGCGTGCACAAAAGTAATCGGCGCCAGCAAAAGACCGGCAATGCTGGCTACCGCTGCCGCCAGCGCCCAGGCAATGCTATTGAGACGCTTGACGGGAATACCCATGTAGTAGGCGGCCAACTGGTTTTGGGAAGTGGCCTGCATAGCGATGCCCAGCTTGCTGTAACGGAAAAGTGCGAACAACAAAACGCACAAAACGCCGGTAGCCGCAATGACAACCATATGCTCTACGTTCAGAATCAGACCACCCACTTTCCAAATTTCGTCTTTGTAGGGGACCGGTAAGGCCTGGGTGTCGGTACCGATATTCGGAATCATGGTGATCAGGCCGCGCGCCACATAGCCCACACCGATGGTGAGCATGACAATCGAAAAGGCTGGCTGCCCCAAAATAGGCCGTATTACAGCCATTTCGATCAGCGCGCCCACCAGGGCCATCGCCAACACCGCCGAAAGAATGGACAGCCAATAGGGCATCCCCAACATGGTCATCGCCACCAAGCCGCCAAAAGCGCCCAGCATCATCAGCTCGCCCTGCGCGAAGCTGACTGTCTCGGTCGCCTTGTAAATAAGGACAAAACCGAGCGCGATCAGCCCATAGATGCAGCCCTGTGCCACACCGCTGATCAACAATTGAAAAAACTGCACCATGCCTCCTAGATTGAACCACCCAGAGTTATAGCCTTAATTTGAAATTTCTTTGATAGGGTTGTTACCGATTTCAATAGCTAAATTTGACACCCGGCATGTAACTTCCCTATGACAAATGCTTAAACCTTCGGGATTTCCCTTGGTTTTCCAGCATCATCTATTGCCACATAGGTGACAAGGGCTTCGGTAACCTTGATGTAGCTGCCTTGATTTCGAAATCGCTCGGCAAACACTTCCACCTTGACCGTAATCGAGGTGCGACCTATACGCACGACTTTGGAGAAAAAGGACAGTATGTCGCCCACGCGCACCGGTTGCTTAAAAATAAATTCATTGACCGCCACGGTCGCCATGCGTCCCTGGGTATAGCGCGCGGGTAGCACAGAGCCAGCCAGATCCACCTGAGCCATGACCCAGCCGCCAAAAATATCCCCGTTGGCATTGCAGTCCCCAGGCATTGGAATCACCTTCAGTACAAGCTCCTGGTCAAGGGGCAAGGTGGTGGTCGGGGCGGCGGCGTGGGACATGGGCACAATCTCGGGTTAACGCTTCGAATTGTCACCCATGCGCTCTTTCGGCCCCGCCTCCAGCTCCCACGCCTCGCCTGTAACCCCCGTTGGCGGCACAGCGCAAACCGGTGACTGGGGCACTTTGCAGCGCCTGTTCCCCTATTTGTGGGCCTACAAGTGGCGCGTTTCCTTTGCCCTGAGCCTGATGGTGGGCGCCAAAGTAGCCAATGTGGGTGTGCCCCTGCTGCTCAAAACCCTGGTCGACACCATGACGCCGCAGCCCGGCCAACTTGCTGCGGTGCTGGTGGTGCCGGTGGCGCTTTTGATCGCCTATGCCGCCTTGCGTTTGTCCACCACTTTGTTTACCGAGTTGCGCGATCTGGTCTTTGCCAAAGCCACCGAGGGTGCGGCGCGCAGTATCTCGCTGGCGGTATTTCGGCACTTGCACTCCATGAGCCTGCGCTTTCACCTAGAGCGTCAAACCGGCGGCATGACGCGCGACATCGAGCGTGGCACGCGCGCAGTGCATTCGCTGGTCTCTTATTCGCTTTACAGCATTGTTCCCACGCTCATCGAAGTGGGCTTGGTGCTGACGCTATTGGCGGTTAAGTTTGACCTGTGGTTTGCCGGTATCACCATCATCGCATTGGTACTCTACATCCTCTTTACCATCAGCATGACCGAGTGGCGCACGCAATTTCGCAAGCGCATGAACGAGTTGGACTCCAAAGCCCACAGCCGCGCTATCGACTCGCTGCTCAACTTTGAAACCGTCAAATATTTCAACAACGAAGAGTTTGAGGCCCGGCGCTATGACGAGAACTTAGAGCGCTACCGCCGCGCCGCCTTACAGAGCCAGCGTACCCTGAGCATGCTCAATGCCGGGCAGCAACTCATCATCGCCAGCGGCCTGGTAGCCATGCTCTGGCGCGCCACGCAGGGCGTGGTCGATGGCCGGATGACGCTAGGCGATCTGGTCATGGTCAATGCCTTCATGATCCAGATTTACATACCGCTCAATTTTTTGGGTGCGATTTACCGCGAGTTGAAACAAAACCTGGCTGACCTGGAAAAAATGTTCACCCTGCTCGAGCGCGATCAGGAAATTGCTGATGCGCCCGATGCCCATGATTTGCACCTGCACGAACGCGATGCTGCCGGGCAGGTCCAAGCCAGTGTGCGCTTTGAACAGGTGTACTTTGCATACGACGCAGCCCGACCGATATTGCATGACATCAGCTTTGAAATCCCAGCAGGTAAAACTGTGGCGGTGGTCGGACCCTCGGGCTCGGGGAAAAGCACTTTGGCGCGCTTGCTCTATCGTTTTTACGATGTGCAGCAGGGCGGCATTCGTATTGCCGGCCAGGACATCAAAACCCTCACCCAATCGAGCCTACGCGCTTCTATCGGCATCGTCCCGCAGGACACCGTGCTTTTTAACGACACCGTGGAATACAACATAGCCTATGGCCGCCCGGGCAGCTCGCTGGCGCAAGTCCAGGAGGCCGCGCGCGCAGCGCATATTGACGACTTTATTGCAAGCACCCCGGCCGGCTATGCCACGATGGTGGGCGAGCGCGGACTCAAACTCTCGGGCGGTGAAAAACAGCGCGTAGCGATTGCGCGCACCCTCCTCAAAAACCCACCCATATTTGTTTTTGATGAAGCCACCAGTGCGCTGGACTCGGCCAATGAGCGGGCCATCCAGGCCGAGCTGCAGCGCATTGCACAAAGCAAGACCACGCTAGTGATTGCGCACCGCTTGTCCACCGTAGTCGATGCGCATGAAATTTTGGTGATGGACAGCGGCCGCATTGTGGAGCGTGGCACCCACCTAGGCCTGCTGCAAGCACAGGGCCGCTATGCCCAAATGTGGGCGCTACAACAAAGTAGCAGCTAGCTACGGCACAACAAGGCGGCGCCAAATAATGGACACCAAATGGCTGGAAGACTTTATTTCGCTGGCTGAGACGCGCAGTTTCAGCCGTTCGGCGCAACTGCGCCATGTAACCCAGCCGGCGTTTTCGCGCCGCATCCAATCGCTAGAAGCCTGGGCTGGGGTCGATCTGGTGGACCGCAGTTCCTACCCCACGCGACTCACTCGGGCCGGCGCCACCTTGCATGCGCAAGCGCTGGAACTGCTGCACACCTTGCAAGCCAGCCGCGCCATGTTGCGCAGCCACAGCGGTGCCGGCCAGGATGTGATTGAGTTCGCCGTACCGCACACACTGGCTTTTACTTTTTTCCCGGCCTGGATGTCCTCTTTGCGCACCAGCTTTGGCCCGATCAAAAGCCGCCTGATTGCCCTGAATGTGCATGACGCCGTGATGCGACTGGTCGAGGGCAGTTGCGACCTGCTGATCGCCTACCACCACCCATCCCAGCCCTCGGAGCTGGACCCAGTGCGCTACGACATGGTCAGCCTGGGCCAGGAAGCAATAGCGCCTTATTGCAAACCCGATAGCAAAGGCGCGCCCCTTTTCAGGCTGCCCGGCACGCCCAGCCAGTCGCTCCCCTATTTGGCTTATGCCGAAGGCGCATATTTGGGCCAGGTCGTAGAAAGCCTGGTGCGCAATTCAGGCACGCCTATTCACCTGGACCGGGTCTATGAAACCGATATGGCCGAAGGGCTTAAAGCCATGGCGCTAGAGGGCCACGGAATGGCATTTCTGCCGCACAGCGCGGTGCAAAAAGAGCTGCAGGAACGTCGCTTGGTCAGCGCGCTTTCTTCCGACCTCGCCCATGTCCAAACAACTATGGAGCTGCGTGCCTACCGCCAGCGGCCCCTGGCGGGCGCAGCGCCCGTTGGCGGCAAACGGGCCGGGGCGCACAAAGGTCAAGAGAGTACGCAAAGCCATGCAACGGCCTTGTGGGATTACCTTGTGCGAAGCACCCAAAGCGATTTGGGACAATGAGCCGCTATGTCCACCCCACACAACCCCCCGCAGACCCTCACGATCATTCGCCCCGATGACTGGCACTTGCATGTGCGCGACGGTGCCGCCCTGCACACCGTGGTGCCCCACACCGCCGCCCAGTTTGCCCGTGCGTTGATCATGCCCAACCTCAAGCCGCCGGTAACCAGCACTGCGCAAGCACTGTCCTATCGCGAGCGCATACGTGCTGCGGCCGTGGCGGCGGGCTACAGCGCGTTCGAACCCTTGATGACCCTGTACCTGACCGACCATCTGCGGCCCGACGAAATCCTGCGCGCCAAAGAAGCTGGCCTGGTCGGGGTGAAGTTGTACCCGGCCGGCGCCACCACCAACAGCGATGCCGGCGTGACCGATATGCGCAAAACATACGCCACGCTGGAGGTCATGCAACGCGTGGGCATGCCGCTGCTGGTGCATGGCGAAGTGACCTCGCCGGACATTGACCTATTTGACCGCGAGGCGGTGTTCATCGATACCCAATTAATTCCGCTGCGACGTGATTTTCCGGCGCTCAAAGTCGTGTTTGAACACATCACCACACGCGAAGCAGCGCAGTATGTGCAATCGGCCCAAGGTGCAATCGCGGCCAGCATCACCGCCCACCATTTGCTTTACAACCGCAATGCAATTTTTACCGGTGGCATGCGCCCTCACTACTACTGCCTGCCGGTGCTAAAACGCGAAATTCATCGGCAAGCCTTGGTAGATGCAGCTACGGGCGGTTCGCCAAGGTTTTTTCTGGGTACCGACAGCGCGCCGCATGCCACCCATCTGAAAGAACATGCCAGTGGCTGCGCTGGCTGCTATACCGCGCACGCGGCCATGGAGCTTTATGCCAGTGCCTTTGAGGCCGCGAACGCGTTGGACAAGCTCGAAGCCTTTGCCAGTTTTCATGGCCCGGATTTTTACGCGCTGCCGCGTAACACGGACCAGATTACGCTGCGCCGCGAAAGCTGGACGCCACCAGAAAGCTATGCTTTTTCCGAGACCAGCTTGAAACCGCTGGCCGGTGGCGAAGTGCTGCACTGGCGCATGGCATTGCCACTTTGATGAACCGATTGAATTCGTTGACTGTCTTACTGCCATGGCGCATGGCTTAGAAGCGATCGACTGGAATGCGCCCTGGCTACAGGCCTGGCGCGCACGTGGCCAGCCGCTGGCCGACGCGGTAGCAAAGGGGCAAAGCTGCGCAAATGCGCTTAACGCTGTGGCAGGCAGCCTACCGGCCTGCCCCGTAAGCTTTGTGCCGCAGTCCACATTGCCCGAAGGCCAAGCCTATGAAGCTTTTATTTTTGAAACCAAACAGGTGCCCACACGCGATGGATTGCATGATTTTTTCAATGGCCTGTGCTGGCTGCACTTCCCGCACACCAAGCAACGCCTGAACCAATTACAGGCGTCGCAAATTGCCCGCAGCGGTATCGCACCGGTGCGCGGCCCGGCGCGCGATGCGCTCACGGTGTTTGACGAGAACGCCGCCCTCTTGCACGCGCCCGACGCTCTTTGGGACGCATTGCTGCACAAAGACTGGCAAGCCCTATTCGGCCCGCTACGGCCCATGTGGCAAGAGGCGCGCTTGCAGCTATTCGGACATGCCTTGTTAGAAAAACTGGTCTACCCGCGCACTGCAATTACTGCGCATGTTTACCGCGTGCAAACCGCTGCTGGTGCGCAGGGCGACTGGGACCCATGGCTGGGCGCACATTTGCAAGCCGATGCGTTAGCTGGTAAGCCCTTTGCCCATTTACCGGTATTGGGCGTGCCCGGCTGGTGGTCGCCAAATGAAACGCCCGGCTTTTACGACGATGTTTCAGTGTTCCGTCCGCCGCGCGAGACCTCCAGTTAAAGCAGCCAAAGCCCGCAATTTGCATGGGCACTTGATGCGCAATACTTGAATTTTCATACTCTAGCCCTACCATGGAGGCCTGTGTTGCAGCGCGAAGAGCCCAAACCGGTGTTTGTGCGGCGCGCACACTTTCTCTGGAGTTGATATGAAACGTATTCTTTTACTCGTGCTCACCAATGTGCTGATCGTGGTGGTTCTGGGTATCGTGGCCAGCCTTTTGGGCGTGAACCGCTACCTCACCAGCAACGGCCTTAATCTGGGGCTGCTGCTCGGCTACGCGCTGGTCATCGGTTTTGGCGGCGCCTTTATTTCGCTGCTCATCAGCAAACCCATGGCCAAGTGGAGTTCGGGGGTGCAGGTGATAGCCCAGCCGCAAAACGCCGACGAGGCATGGATTGTGGAAACCGTGCGCAGATTTTCCGAAAAAGCCGGTATCGGCATGCCCGAAGTCGGCATTTTCGAAGGCGAGCCCAATGCCTTTGCCACGGGCGCTTTCAAGGACTCTGCACTGGTGGCCGTATCCACAGGCTTGCTGGCCGGTATGACGCGCGAAGAAGTGGAAGCCGTGATCGGCCACGAAGTAGCGCACATCGCTAACGGCGATATGGTGACGATGACGCTGATTCAGGGCGTGATGAACACTTTTGTGGTTTTCCTCAGCCGGGTTATCGCCTACGCGGTAGACAGCTTTTTGCGTAAAAACGATGAGCAAAACAGCGGCCCCGGCATGGCTTACTTCATCACCACCATCGTGCTCGATATCGTGTTGGGCTTTGCCGCAGCCATGGTGGTGGCCTGGTTCAGCCGGCAGCGCGAATTCCGCGCGGACGCGGGTGCGGCCCAATTGATGGGCCGCAAGCAACCGATGGTCAACGCGCTGGCCCGCCTGGGCGGCATGACGCCGGGCGAATTGCCCAAGAGCGTGGCGGCCTTTGGCATTGCCGGTGGCATAGGACAGTTGTTCAGCACGCATCCGCCGATTGAAGAGCGTATCGCCGCGTTGCAAAGCGCATAATCGCGCACCAATTGCGTAGCCGATAACGCTCACGCAAGCGGGCGCATCTGTCACTGCGCAATGCAGACAAAACCATCAGCGGGCCAGCACATGGCCCGCTGATCTTTTTTTGAGAATGAATAAACATGGATCTTTCGCACTGGCTGACATTTTTTGTCGCGGCCTGGGCCATCAGCATTTCGCCAGGTCCGGGCGCGGTGGCCGCCATGAGCGCGGGGCTCAACTACGGTTTTAAGCGCGGCTATTTCACGGTCTTCGGCCTAGTCATGGGCATCTGGACACAGTTGCTGGTCGTGTCGGTGGGCTTGGGGGCCTTGGTCGAGGCTTCTAACACCGCGTTTTTAATTGTCAAATGGGCCGGAGTGGTCTATCTGGTGTGGCTAGGCATTGCCCAGTGGCGCGCAGCGCCGGGCCCGCTGGTCGCGCAAGATGCCGATGCCTCCTTGATGCGTCGGCGCGACATGGTGCTGCGCGGCTGGATGATCAATGCGGTCAATCCCAAGGGTACGGTATTCATGCTGGCCGTAGTGCCGCAGTTTTTGTTGCTGGATCAGGCGCTGCTACCCCAATACCTGCTGATCGGCGCTACTCTGTCTTTCACCGACTTAGTAGTAATGGCGGCCTATGCTGCAATGGCCGCACGCCTCTTATCTGCTCTGCGTAACCCATCGCATATACGCGCCATGAATCGCATCTTCGGCAGCTTGTTTGTGCTGGCCGGCACCTTGCTGGCGTTGTTCAAGGGCGCGGCGCATTAACTAGATCCAGCGCCAAGGCCTCGGCCACCCGGATGCCATCGACGCCGGCTGACAAAATGCCCCCCGCATAGCTAGCGCCCTCACCCGCCGGATACAGGCCGCGCACATTGCTGCTTTGCAAATCCTCGCCACGCGGCATTTTCAAAGGGCTTGAAGTGCGGGTTTCTACACCGGTGAGTAAGGCATCTTCCATATCGAAGCCTTTGATCTTTCGCCCGAATACCGGCAGTGCTTCGCGGATGGCTTCTATCGCATACGCAGGTAGGCTGGGGGCCAGATTCACGGGGGTGACGCCGGGCCGGTAAGAGGGCGTAACGGTGCCCCAACCACTAGAGCCCCGATTGGCTAAGAAGTCGCCCACCCGCTGGCCCGGCGCTTGGTAATTAGCGCCGCCCAGCACATAGGCTGCCGATTCCAAACTGCGCTGCAAGACCATGCCCGCCAAGGGGTGCACATGGGCTTGGGCTTGCGCTTGCGCTGCATAGCGCGCGCCATCGTCGGCGCCAAAGGCGGCGATAAAGCTGGCCGCGTCCTGCGGATAGTCGGAGGGCTCAATGCCGACCACGATGCCCGCGTTGGCATTGCGCTCATTGCGCGAATACTGGCTCATGCCATTGGTCACCACGCGGCCTGCTTCACTGGTGGCAGCGACCACCGTACCGCCGGGGCACATGCAAAAGCTATACACACTGCGCCCGTTAGCAGCATGGTGCACGAGCTTGTAATCAGCAGCGCCCAGCAAGGGGTGGCCCGCATGGCGACCCCAGCGCGCTCGATCTATCACGCCTTGCGGATGCTCAATGCGAAAGCCGATAGAAAACGCCTTGGCCTGCATCGCTATGCCGCGGTCATACAACATGGCGAATGTGTCGCGTGCGCTGTGGCCCAGCGCCAGCACCACGTGGCTGGCTGCGATCGCATACAAACGACCCGAGGCCGTGTCGCAAACCTGCAGCGCATCCAAACTGTGCATGCCGGCGCTGCTGCCTGGCGCACGTTGCAATTGCACATCCACCACCTGCTGCCCGAAGCGAACTTCCCCACCCAGCGCCTCGATGCGCGCGCGCAGGTTTTCAACCACTTTGACTAACTTGAAAGTGCCGATATGCGGATGCGCCTCGTACAAAATTTCTGGCGGCGCACCAGCTTGCACCAACTCGTTCATCACTTTGCGGCCCAGATGGCGCGGGTCGCGTATCTGGCTCCACAACTTGCCGTCTGAAAACGTGCCGGCACCACCTTCGCCGAACTGCACATTGCTGTGCACATGCAAGGTGTTTTTGCGCCACAAGTCCCAAGTGTCTTTGGTGCGCTGACGCACCATCGGGCCGCGCTCCAGCACCAAAGGTTTAAATCCCATTTGCGCCAGCAGCAAAGCGGCAAACATGCCGCAAGGCCCAAAGCCCACCACCACGGGCCGACTCTTCAAGGCAGCGGGGGCAAGGGTAGGAGGCAGGTAAGCCATATCCGGGGTGGCCACGATATGCGCATGGTGTGCATGCTGTGCAAGTACGCGCGCTTCTGTAGCGGGGGCTAGTTGCACATCCAGGATAAAGACGGCCAAGATGTCGGCCTTGCGCGCATCAAAACTGCGTTTGAAGACCTGAAGCTCCAAAATTTCTGACTGCGCAATATCCAGGGTTTGCGCTGCCGCCTGGCGCAGCGATTCCAAGGGATGTGCCGCAGGCATGCGGTCCTGCAAACTTTCGCTGGGTGAGTCGGCCGCGCGAAGCCCATGCACGGGTAGCGCAGCCAGAGGAAGTTTGATTTCAGTGATGCGGATCATGGGGCTCGGAGTTATCAAGCAAGGGCTGATGATACGGTGAGCCCCGTAACCTATTGCTGGGGGCCGCAGCGGGCAAAAAAAAGCCCACGATGAAAGCGGGCTAATGGAAGGAGGGGAAACCTGGCTTGGGAGAAGATTGGGTCCTAATTTATTATTTCTAATTTGATAATCAATTAGAAATATCGATTCAAAGTTTTCAGCCCTTAGCCATGCTTATAGGGCGTTCAAAGGGATCTTGACATAGGCCACGCCGTTGTCCTCGGCCGGTGGAAATTGACCGGC
>CAMDHL010000053.1 GCA_945898105.1 Comamonas sp. lk
CGGAGACGCAGGGCCGAGTCGGCCTCGTGTGGAGCGGTAACTCTTTGGATAAAGAAGACCGCCACAGGAGCATTCCTTTGGCAGAGCTGCTGGCCTACCTGCCAAAGGGCCCTACCTACGTATGTCTTCAGAAAGAGCTTCGTACGGGCGATCGCGAGGCGCTGGAAAATAGCGACATCCTATTTTTTGGCGATGCGCTGGATGATTTCTCCGATACGGCCGCCCTATGTGACTGCATGGATTTGGTGATTTCGGTGGATACCAGTGTTGCCCATTTGGCGGGCGCTTTAGGTAAGCCAACTTGGATTGCTCTGCCTTTCGCCTCGGATTGGCGCTGGATGCTGCATCGTCAAGATAGCCCTTGGTACCCGTCGGCTACGCTCTATCGGCAGGAGCGCGACAGGCGATGGAGCCCTGTGTTAGAGCGATTACGCGAAGATCTGGCGGAAGTTTTTAACCTAGTTTCCACGCGCGGCGGCTTGTAGCGCGATGGCGTACTATGGGTGCTCAAACCCCGGCGCAAAAGCATTTATCGTGAGCAATTGGAGCTCTGATGCTTGGGTTGAACCCCTAGGCTTGGAGTTACCAAATGGCAGCTGATCTAGTACCGGATTATTCCAAAGGATGTGCCTTTGTGCGGGGCCAGTATGTGCCCATTGCTGAGGCCAGCATTGCGATAACAGACCTTGGATTCCTCCATTCTGATGCAACCTATGACGTTGTTTCGGTATGGGATGGGGCCTTCTTTCGATTGGACGCACACCTGGAGCGGTTTAAGCGTAGCTGCCAGAGTTGGCGTCTTGATCCGGGAGTAACGGACGAACAGATCACCGCGATTTTGAGCCAATGTGTGCGCCTGAGTGGCCTGCGCGCGTCCTATGTGGAAATGTTGTGCACACGGGGTCAAACGCCCTGGGGATCGCGCGATCCGCGCCAGGCGGTGAACCAGTTTTATGCGTTTGCAGTTCCCTACGTGTGGATTGCTAACGAGCAGCAGCGTTTGCATGGATTGCATTTGCGCATCAGTAAGGTGCAGCGTATTCCAGCGGCCTCTGTCGATCCGACAACCAAAAACTACCATTGGAATGATCTGACCATGGGCCTCCTGGAGGCCTTGGATGGGGGCGCAGACAGCGTGGTGTTGGTCGATGCCCACGGGCATGTGGTGGAGGGACCTGGTTTTAACGTGTTTTGCGTGCGTGATGGCCGACTGATAACGCCTGACCAAGGCATGCTCGAAGGCGTTACGCGCAGGACCGTGATCGAGATGGCCCACTCCTTGGGCGTGGAATTGGAGATCCGCCCTGTGCAGGCTGAAGAATTGCGCTCAGCGGATGAGGCGTTTATTTCAAGTTCAGGTGGGGGCGTACTTGCGGTAACCCGGGTAGATGGCGAGCAAATTGCCAATGGCTCTATAGGCCCAGTGACACGCAAGTTGACCCAGACCTACTGGGATTTGCACAAAGATCCGACAATGGCGCTGCCTATCGCATATTGATGCTGGAAAGCGGCCGGCGCGGTTTGCAAATGTAAGCGTCGGCAATGCAAAGCCCGCTATGCAGTGTTCAAATTAGAAGCCTCGGAAAAGGGGCTATAAATTTGTCGCCCGGCGATGCATGGCTAGTACCTCCCATCTTTGAGTGCAGAACTACGGGCGGTCAATGCACTATGAATTCCTATACGCTCCGTAAACATGCACTTTGATCTTCCTGCACCGCATGCGGTATCGCGCTTGCGCGCCGAGCGACTAGCCCGTGCTTCCAAGCCCTTTCTCGCGCGTGGCGGTATCAAGGGTCAGCGCTGCGCCGGGTGCCGCCTTGTGCCCAGCCACTGCATGTGTGATGTGCGCCCGCGCTCGTCTTCACGCGCTGGCATGTGTTTACTCATGGCTGATATCGAGCCGCTCAAACCCAGCAATACTGGCTGGTTGGTAGCCGACGTGGTCACTGACACCTTTGCCTTTGGCTGGGCGCGCACGCAAACTGACCCTGCGCTCATTGCGCTGCTTGCTGACCCGCAATGGCAGCCCTATGTGGTGTTTCCGGGTGAGTATGTCGCGCCTGAGCGCGTGGTGCACGCGGTGGCAATGGCGTCTACGCCAAGCGCCAAAAGGCCTTTGTTTATTTTGTTAGATGCCACTTGGGCCGAGGCGCGAAAAATGTTTCGTAAAAGCCCTTATCTGGAGCGTTTTCCCGTACTGAGCTTGACGCCTTCGCAGCTCTCGAGATACCAACTGCGCCGATCACGTCGCGACGACCATTTTTGTACCAGTGAAGTGGCCGCGCTTTGTCTGGAACTGGCTGGCGAGGCCCGCGCCGCAGAAACATTAGACGCCTATTTGGACGTTTATACCCATCATTATTTGCAGGCCAAGCAACAGTTGCCAGTAGAACGCGAAGGCTTTGCTCACACGCGCTTGCGCGGCCTAGGCTTTGCTGCCTAGTGGATATCGGCTCTACCGTAATGCTAGGGTGATGACTGGTTCAAAACCATATCGGCAAATTTCTCGCCCACCGTTTGCAGGTACTTGGCACGCTCCCGGTCTGATTCAAATTGCCCAGCTAATGGGCCGTCGAGTAACAGGAATGCAAGACCATGCACATGCGCCCATAGGATGGTGGCCACGGTGGCTTGCGCCTTTTTGCCGTGCACGATGCTGTTGAGCCTATCCAACTCATCCCTCGCGCGGGCGCCTGACGCTTGCACCGCGGGAAAGCGCGCAGGGTCGCACACTTCGGGTCGGAACATGATGCGAAATACACCGGGTTGGTCCAAGGCGAAGTTCACATAGGCGGCGCTGGATGCCACCAAGACCGCACGTAAACCTTGAGTGGCGCCTAAATCATTGGCCTCTTTTAAGCATGCAGTCAGCGCGTCATAGCCATCTGTAACCAGTGACGCAAGGATGGCCTCGCGATTCTCAAAATAGTGATACGGCGCCTGGTGGGTGCAAGCAGCACGCCTAGCTACCTCCCGCATGCTCAGCGCGGCGGTGCCGCCTTCGTCCAATAACTGACGGCTGGTCAGGAGTAGTTCGCGCCGCAGGTCCCGAGAGGGATCCGCCTTGGGTCTTCCTAGGATTTTGGTACTCATTGTGCACATTCTAGTTACCCAGCTTGACAGCGTCTAAATATTAATTAGAATAAATAGACGGTGTCAAGCAATTTACGTTTTTTGCCCAAAGCGGATGCGTTTTCACATTAAATTGGAATGTCTATGATTTACAAAGATCGAATGACCGCAAAGATGCAGGGTGACTTTGTGGTTTTTCTCATCGGCATGCGCATCAATAAACCTTGGCTGCTGCATAAGTTTTTACCCGTCTTTGGCGCGATGCCAAAAATGCTTAATGAGTTGTATCGCCAGCCCGAGTTGGGGCTTATTCACCATGAAATGTGGTTTTCCCGCACCATCATCTTGGTCCAATACTGGCGCTCCATGGACCAATTAATGGACTATGCAAAAAACAAAGACTCGGCCCATCTGCCGGCTTGGCAGGCGTTTAACAAAGCGATTGGCACCGACGGCACCGTTGGGATTTGGCACGAAACCTACCAGGCTGGGCCGGGCACTTACGAGAATGTGTACGCAAATATGCCAGCTTTTGGACTAGGCAAGGCGGGGACCTTGGTGCAGGCCAAAGGCCACCTTAAATCAGCAGCGGATAGGCTAAATAGTTGATTCTCCTGCCGGACGGCAGCTTTACAACTGCGGATTTTTAAGTGCTGCCCTGGTAGATCGACGCCGCGCTGGTGGCAAAACCTCGTTCGACCAGGGCGTGAATTTGATTCCAAAGTGACAGGTTCGGCAGGCATATTTTTTGCATCTGTCTGGCAACTTATAGGGTTTGCCGACATGTCAGTTACTAGTGTTATTGGTCAGAGACAGCCTGCCTATGCGCCTGAATCGCCGAGCGCGATGGCCCTTGGCGGCGCCAGTGCCAATAAACTTAGGCCAACGACAGCCGACAAAGCGGTCGATTCCGTGGTGACCATATCCGCCGAGGCGCGTCGACTTTATGCCCAGTCCCAAATTGCAGCGGCGCAGCAGGCTCAGCTTGCTGTGACTGGTGGGACCGAGTCTGCGCCGTTTCAACCCCAGGGCCCGGGTGAATCACCAGCGGAGCAATTTGTGCCGCGGACAGAGCAGCAAATGCGCGACAAATACGGCATCGAAAAAAATGAACCGATGACTGTAGTGAATTATGTAGAAAATGCAGATCGGGCCGTTGAAGCAGCGTTTGCGCGTGTTAGGGCGAAATTAGCCAATGCCGGGATAAGCTTCAATACCCCGGCGGCGTTCTCGGCCACAGGTGGCGCATTGCAGGTCGCCGGACATTCGAAAGCTAATGAAATTGAAGCGGTGATCAATTCAGATCCGAGCCTGAGCAGGGACTTAAGCGCCGCGCTCAGCATGAAAGCGCGTGCAAGTGAATTACAAAAGGCCGCAAAATTCACCGAGGGGTACTAAGGCAGCCTGAAGCCCGCAAGGGTAGTTAAAGCCAATTTAGTTATCCAAGTATCTGCCGCTGCGCCATCTGTTCAAATAACCCGACCAATTTACCTTAGGTCGGTCGATTGCAGAGTCCGAAAAATCAATACCTATATTGGCCGGACTTATTCTTGCCTTGATTTATCATGCAAAAGAGCAGTGGCTGCCCGTGATACTGAATGAATACCTCACGGATTTGCCGAATGTAGTTTTCGGTTAATTCTTCTCTGCTGCTAAATTGACAAAAAATCCTATGCGCATACCCGACTGGACACCCGAACAAAAACCCCAACCGTCCGATTTGGTCGACGCGATTCTTGCGCGTCGCGGCGGTGCGCTCATCAATCTGGACAAAGCATTACTTTGGAGCGAACCTATCGCCCGGGGCTGGAACGTTTATCTCAAGGAGGTGCGTACCGGCTTGCCTACCAGCCGCAAGCTGCGTGAGCTTGGCATTTGCACCGTGGCGCTGCTGACGGGCGCCGACTATGAGTACCACCAC
Organism: Comamonas sp. lk; assembly: GCA_945898105.1. Taxonomy (GTDB): domain Bacteria; phylum Pseudomonadota; class Gammaproteobacteria; order Burkholderiales; family Burkholderiaceae_C; genus Allorhodoferax. The sequence continues at coordinate 4,994 of CAMDHL010000053.1, forward strand.
CACGCACCCGACTTTCTGGCAGCCGGCGGAAGCCAGGCTGAACTAGACGCCTTGCGGGCGTTTGTTGATGCCAACCCACGCGCGGTCCCGAACAGCGCTGCCTTTGGTGAAGTCGAAAAAATCATCGTCCAGTATGCGGCCCAGATGACGCTAGATGTCAAAGTCAGCGACGCGCTGTTCGCAGAGATTCGGATGCATTTCGATCCGACGCAGATCGTAGAGATAACCAGTGCAATTGCCACCTACAACATGGTGGCGCGTATTCTGGTTGCACTTCAAATCAGCCCGGAAACTTAGTCTGGCTGCGGCCAGTACGAAGGGCCGACGCTCTCAATCGGCCTGAATATTGTTGTCCTTCACGACCTTGGCCCAAACGTCCATCTGGCGCTCGATGAATACGCGCGCCGCTTCCGGCGTGCCACCGATAACGTCGATTCCCTGCGCGTCCAGCCGCTTGGCGGTATCTGCTGTTCGCATGACTTTGTTAATTTCCTCGTTCATACGCTTGATGATCTCCGGCGGGGTCTTGGCTGGTGCCAAAACGGCCCACCAGGCGGGCGCATCAAATCCAACAAAACCGCTTTCGGAAAGCGTTGGCACGTCAGGTAAATCGGGAGAACGCTTTGACGTTGTCACTACCAGTGGGCGCATGCGTTTGCTGTCCACGTGCGGCTTGAGCAGAAAGACCGATCCGATTGCCAGCGGCACATGACCCGCGACGGCATCGTTCATCAAGGGACCGCCGCCCTTGTAAGGGATGTGTTGGAAATCCAGGCCAGCATTCTTGCCCAGTAGTTCCATCGCTAGATGGCCCAGGCTGCCAGAACCAATCGTGCCGTAACTAGCGCCTTTCTTGGCCTTTGCGGCGGCGACTACATCGGTGAATGTCTTGAATTCTGATCCGGCGTGCGTGGCAAGCACCATCGGCGCGGTGCCGACGAGGATCACCGGTGCCAAGTCTTTGCGCGAGTCAAAGGGCATATTGGGTATCAGACTAGGGTTGACGCCGTGCGTGTCAAAAACCACCGCAAAGGTGTACCCGTCTGGCGCAGCCGCAGCGACAGCAGCGGTTCCAATAGACCCGGACGCTCCGCCCTTGTTTTCGACGACGATACTTTGACCAATCTGCTGCGACAGCGGCTGTGCTAGCAGGCGTGCCACCTGGTCGACCGATCCACCCGCCGGGAAGACCGCCACCAGCTTGATCGGCTGCTTGGTCGGCCAGGCTTGCGCGATCGCCGACTGGGGCGCCGCGAGCATAAGCGCCATCGGGATGGCAAGCAGCGCTGCGGGAGTACGGATATTTATTTCATGATACTTTCCTAACAATCCAACGATGGTAACCGGAGCATAGGGCCCAATTAGGACCTTTTACCTCGGGGTTTACGCCAAGCGGCAGACTTGCCATTGGGGAATTACCGGTAAGCCTACACGATTACATTTCGAATTGGAGAAGCTTCCAAGTTGAGTATCAAAATAACTGACATTTCGATCCAACAAAGGTTTAGGTCAAGGGCCAAAGAAGAATATGTCAATGGCTTTATAGGCTTCATCGCCCGCACCATAGAACATATGAAAACCAGAGGTGCAAGGGTTTTGGGCTTGTGCCTCACCACCACGAATCACCACGTACTCTAGCCTTTCTGAATTAGTTTTTCGCTGCGCCTCATAGACTGACTTTGATTCGTAGGGTGTGCTCTTAGCGCACCCATCGCGCTCGTGCGCCAGAAAAAGGATGGGTAAATTAGTTTTATCGCTGAAGGCAGAGCCATTTCTTGCCGCACTGAACACTGCGCCAGCTACTAAATCGGACTGACCCTCTCTCTGTAGCATCTTGTAAAACTCGGTAATGCTGGCCGCCCCATTGCTGTGACCCATTATCAAGATGGGCAAGCCGTAGCGCTCCTTATAAAAGCGTACGACCGATTCGATCCTGCGCAAATGGTCAGGACTTTGTCTGGAGATCGGATAGTTGGACCCCGCCGGCAGCGCGGTAGGCGAATCAAATACCACCACATGCATAGATCCACTCGTGAGGCTGCTGTCGCTAAGCGGCTTGAGGGTTGCTGCATAAAAGCCACCTAGCGATTTCTTGTCCGGAGTGAAACCGAGATGGCCTTCGCCTCCTGGGATAAACACTAACGTTACTTTTGCGCTTTTCGCGGTCCACAAAAAAGTCAATGTTGGCGCCGTACCTGATTGTTCGTCAGTGCCGTGAAGTGGGACGGGAACAACTTGTGCATATGCACCTTTGACCAGCATTAGAAGTAATAACCAAAATGTCCACAACAATCGCATAATGAACTTTCAAATATAGTTTTTATATTTAATATAAATATAAAATTGGTGGCTTACCGAGATCGGCCAAATACGTTGTCCTAGCTAGTGGCAAGTGGCGCTATCGGAATTTTGTATTGGTGAAAAAATCCCAAACTCTGCGCTAGAAATTTGTACCAGACTTATGAGGTTGCACTATAAATTGATCTGCATCAAGGCGCCAGCTGGATTCTGCATTACTGTTTAGCCCAAGCGCGTTGCCCGTCGGCACCTCGCTTTGACTGCCGGTAGAAGCCTAAGGCTTACCGGGAGTAAATCCCAGCATCACGGAATAGGCACATTATTTTCTATAGCCAAGTCAATAGCCAGTGCAAATTTAGACTCTATAAAAAAGTTGGCAATTTTGGATGATTAAATACCTCATTATTCTCAGCACTGACCAATGGGTGCCTGACCTAAAGAGGTTGTACAGAGGCCTAAACCCTGGCTTGTGCACGATTACTGTTTCCAATATCAAAGAGCTCTACGAGATACCTCGCATCGTTCTCAACAAATCACGGCTAATTTCTTTTCTAAGCTCGGTAATTGTTCCATCTGCAACCCTAAGTCATTTGAAGTTCGGAGCCTACAATTTCCATCCGGCGCCGCCGGCGCGGCCTGGCTGGGCAGCGGCGAGTTTTGCCTTACTTCAAAAAGACGACTATTTCGGTACAACCTTACACCGGATGATTGAATACGTCGACGCGGGCCCAATCGTCGGAGTTGATACCTTTCTGGTTCCTAAGGGCATAAATATCTATGCGCTACGAGAGTTAGTCGGCCAGAGCTTGGGCCGGTTGGTTGGAAATACGGCACAAGACATCATGAGCATTGAAAGAGACCTGCCCATTCTTCCCTTTGCCTGGGGGCCTACGCGTTACAGCAAACAAGACTACGTTGATATAACACTCATAAAGCCAGACATTGATAAGCTTAGGCTTGAGACAATAATTAAGGCCTTTGGTGAACCAGACAATGTAGCCCAAATACGATTTGTGAAGGATGGGGAAATTTACTTCTACGCGCCTGCTAAAGACCCAAGCAAAGACGGCGGTCTGATCGAATATTTCCTTCACGAGCATCGCTTCGTTAACAGATTTCCCTGAGGCCGCTTACAAGATTTTGCGAACTAATGCGGGAATGACACAGGTTTCACAGGCCGCATTCCCCACCCTTGACATCTTCGACCCTGCGCAAGCGCGGCGGCGCTTGCGCCATCACTGCAGATGACAGCCAAACTCAGGGGAAAGTCATACCCAATGGCCTTCGACTAACCGCCCATACGCAAAAATTCCGTATTCAAATTAAAGAGGTGGGTTTAAGCAGTGGAATTTGCTTGCGGTGAGAGGGCTCGGACCTTCGGTCCCTAAGACATAAATCCAGCAGATTTCTACGTTAATCTAAAAACTATATTAATATTTTTAGAAAAAATAAATATTAATAAACTTTTTAGGATAAACGACTGCTGTAGTCCGCGCAGGAAGCTTCTTTTGCAAAAACCGCTGCCGTACAAGTATCATCGCGTCAGCTACGATCGCGTATGCCATTCAAAATAAGTGGATCGTTGGGAATATATCAATGAGCAATATCATCATTCTTGGTGCGGGGCAAGTCGGGACCTCGGTTGCAAACAATCTGTCGACGGAGCGGCACAACATCACGGTAATTGATCGTAATGCTGCCAAACTTAAAGAACTAGCCTCCAAATATGACTTACGTACCGTTGTAGGTAATGCCGGACACCCTTCCATTTTGAAAGAGGCGGGGATAGCGGACTGCGATTTGCTGATCGCCGTGACCGAGGTGGATGAGATAAATATGATGGCGTGCAAAATTGCATCCAGCATATTTAATGTACCCAAACGCATTGCGCGGGTTCGGTCTTCTGAATATTTAGATGATCCGCGCCTATCGGGGGAGGATGTTTTCGGTATCAGTCACGTTATTTCACCAGAATTATTGCTTGCCCGATATGTTGAAAATCTCGTGGTCTATCCGGAGGCACTCCAGGTTTTGGAGTTCGCGGATCGCCAAGTCTGTTTAGTCGCCGTCCGCGCGAGAGCAGGTGGACTATTGGTTGGGGACCGAATATCCAATCTGCACAACCATCTTAAGACCACCGACGCGCGAATCGTTGCAATATTCCGCGAAATGAGCTCAGTGCAGCCGCGAGCAGATACGATTATCGAAGACGGCGACGAAGTATTCTTTCTTTCCCGCACAGTGGATATGCGGCGCGTTATGGAAGAGTTGCGTAAGGCGGATCGCCCCGTCAGACGCATCATGATCGCGGGCGGGTCAGAATTTAGTTACCGTTTAGCTAGTGACTTAGAGGGCAGCCATTTGGTGAAGCTGATTGAGGCAAATGAAAAACGCGCTCATCAGCTAGTGGCTTTGCTGGACAAAACAGTGGTCTTGCATGGAAACGAAAACGACAGTGAATTATTGATTAACGAGGATATCGCCCAGATAGATCTATTTGTCGCTGCAACGGGTGATGACGAACGCAATATCATTGCATCGCTTTTGGCAAAAAAACTGGGAGCGCACCGCGTGTTATCGCTTATCCATCAAAGCGTGTATGTCGGTGTTTTGGAGGATAGCAAAATAGACGTCGTAGTAGGGCTTGCAGATGTCACGATTGGCTCTATTCTTGCCCACATTCGACGTGCCGATGTGGCGCGTGTTCATAGTTTGCGGCGAGGTGCGGCAGAGGCACTGGAAATAGTGATCCATGGCGATCAGTCCACCAGTCAATGTGTGGGACGTCGAGTGGATGCCATTCCTTGGCCGGCTGGCGCCCTACTGGGTGCCGTCGTGCGTGGCCAAGATGTATTGATGGCTCACCATGACTTGGTACTCGAAACGGAAGACCACTTAATTTTGTTTGTCACTGGGAAAAATACGGTACGGAAAATAGAAAAACTCCTTCAGGTTAACGCCAGTTTTTTTGGATGAAGGGGATCGTATGACGCAAAGAGTAGCTGGAGTTTTGAATATTCTTGGATTCATCATCCTGATATTTGCAAGCTTGATGTTGTTTCCAACAGCGATTTCATGGTATCTGGATGATCATGCGGTTTGGAACTTTGTAATCGGTATGGTGTTTGCAGCCACTATTGGCTTACTAATGTGGGCTTTTACGCGAAAGGCTTCACGGGGCAAAGAGTTGCGCAATAGGGATGGTTTCTTACTGTCCGCATTGACTTGGAT
>CAMDHL010000054.1 GCA_945898105.1 Comamonas sp. lk
CGGTAGAGGCGGGCAAGGTAGTAGGAATTGGCCAAAGCGATCCCGCACTCCCCGCTGGCCACGCCTTTGATCTGATCGGTGTCGCCGCCTTTAGGCGTGCGAGCCATGTTGGCGACCAACCCCTTTAGCCAGACCTCTGTTGCCGGTGCGCCTAAGTGCTCCATCATGGCGCCAAACAATGAGAGGTTGTAGGGGTGCGAACCTGAGCGCGTGCATAGCCGCCCGGCGTGTTTGGGATCGGCCAGCTTTTCGTAGCTGTCCACCTCATCCTCTTTAATCTTTTGTTTGTCATACACAATGAGTCTGGCTCGAGTGGATAAACCGAACCAACGGGTTCCCTCAGGCCGGAGTTTGGCGCGCCATTGCTCTGGCACCGCCTTGAGCAGGACTTCGGATTTAACGGGCGCAAAGAGATCGTCTATTTCGCCTTTCCACAGCCTGGCGGCGTCGACCAACAGGATCGCGTCGGCAGGCGAGGCGGCGCCTTCCGCTTTCAATCGGGCCAGAATGCCAGCGTCGTCAGCGTCAACCCGGTTGATTTTTATGCCGGTGGCGCGGGTGAAGTTGTCATAAAGCGCCTCGTCGGTCGCGTAATGCCGGGCGGAGTACAAATTGAGTACCGCTTCTTCGGCAGCAAAAGCAGGAAGGGCGTAATGCGCGAGGCCAATGGCCAAGCACAGTGTGCGGCTCGCGCTGAGCCAAGGCCGCGCAAATAGTGAGTTCATGGGCATAGTGTGTTGTGGGGTACAACGCAAGTATAACCAAATGCGAATCATTCGCATTTGAATGCCCCGAACATATCGGGTTTATTTTTGTTGTGCTTTAGCCATGAGCAGAACGGGCAGCAAGCCGGCAAGTACCAGGGCCAGCGATGGCAAAGCGGCCTCTCCCAAGCGCTCGTCACGGGCCAACTGGTAGGCCATGACAGCCAGGGTGTCGGTATTAAAAGGCCTCAGTACCAAGGTAGCCGGCAACTCTTTCATCACATCCACCCATACCAACAGCAAAGCAGAAGCTACTGTAGGGCGCAACAAAGGCCAGTGCACACGAACAAACAAATCGCGTCCCCGCGAGCCCAGCATGCGGGCACTTTCGTCGGCGCTTACCGATATCCGTGCATAGCCGCTTTGCACGCTCTGCAAAGCCACGGCAATAAAGCGCACCAAGTAAGCCCAAATCAAACCCAGCAAGGTTGCGGTTAGCCAGTAGCCGGCGCCGCTATCAGGCCAGCGCTGCTGCACCCAACTTAGGGGGTACAACAAGCCCACAACAATGACCACGCCTGGCACGGCATAGCCCAGGCCGGCCAACTGCGTGCTCAGGCGACGCCACCAAGTCGGGCGGGTGCGTAGCCCGTGCGCCAGCCACAGTGCCATCGCAGCAGCCAACACCGCGCTGATGCCGCCCAGTTGAAGGCTATTCCAAAACCAGCCCATAAACGCGGCCCAGGGTAAGGCTTGTTGCTGGCTACCCACCCACAGCGCATGGCCCATGATCAGCAAAGGGAACGCAAAGCCCAACAACACGGGCAACAAGCACAGCACGCACGCTAAAGTGGCGCGCCAACCGGAAAGGCGCAAGGGCTGCGACTCGTTGCTGCGCATGGCCCCGCGCCGGTTAGCAAAGCGCAATCGGTCTTGCGAACGATGTTCGAACCACAGTACTGCAGCAACGAAAAAAAGTAACACAGACGATAGCTGCGCCGCCGCCACGCGGTTGTCCATCACCAACCAAGCTTTGTAAATACCAGTAGAAAAAGTTTGTACGCCAAAGTAACTGCTAACACCAAAATCGGCTAGCGTCTCCATCATGGTTAAGGCCAGGCCGGCGGCTATGGCGGGACGTGCCAGCGGCAATGCAACGGTAAAAATACGCCGCATCAAACCCGCACCTAGCAAGCGCGCTGCTTCCATTAGCTGAGGTGCACGTTCGGCCAAGGCACTTCGGCAGAGCAAATAGACGTAGGGGTAGAGACTAAGGCTCAGCACCACCGCCGCGCCCCAAGTGCTGCGAATATCCGGCCAGAGGGCGCCCTGCCAGCCGAATTGGAGGCGCAGCCAATTTTGCAGTGGGCCGCTGTATTGCAAAAAGTCTGTGTACGCGTAGGCGACCACATAAGCAGGCATGGCCAGCGGCAGCAGCAACAGCCATGCAAGCAACTTGCGACCGGGAAACTCAAACAAAGTAACCGCCGCAGCACTCACACTTCCGATGCTAACGACACCCAGTGCCACCAGTGCGCACAAGAGCAAACTGGTTAGTGTGTAGTCTGGCAAGACCGTATCCAGCAGACCCCACCACACAGCCGCAGACGCAACGTCCCACTGCAGCCAAGCGGTCAATACCACCAGCACTGGGGCGACCAGCATCCAGACAGCGATCCCGCGAAAAACGGTAAGAAAAAGCATGCGTAAATAGACGCCGTGGCGGCAAGGGTAAGCAACCATTGTAGGTAGCACGCAGGCGCGCTGCCTACAATCAAGGCCATGTTCCTCGATGTCAAAGACCTGCAAGTACGCTACCCCGGCAGCGAAAAGGCTGCGGTCGACCGTGTAAGTATTGGCTTGGCCAAGGGCCAAATGGGGGTACTGATTGGCCCCTCAGGATGCGGGAAGACTACCTTGTTGCGGGCGGTCGCTGGGTTGGAGCCCGCCGGTGGTGGCGTTATTCGAATGAACGACCAAATCATCAGTGGCTCTGGTGTGCACTTACCCGCAGAGAACCGCCGCATTGGCATGGTGTTTCAAGATTACGCCTTGTTTCCTCACATGAGCGTGGAAAAAAATATTGACTTTGGCTTGGCGCACTGGCCCGCCCCCAAGCGACACGCCCGCGTGCGGGACATGTTGTCTCTGGTAGGCCTGACACCCTTAGCCCAGCGCTATCCGCACGAGCTTTCAGGCGGACAACAACAGCGTGTGGCCTTGGCGCGCGCATTAGCACCCGAACCATTGTTACTTTTGCTGGATGAACCATTTTCCAATCTCGATATAGATTTACGCGAACGGCTAGCGCAGGAGCTGCGCGAAATTTTGCAGTTAGCGCAGATCACTGCCTTGTTTGTAACCCATGATCAGATGGAAGCGTTTGCGCTTGGGGACGTGATCGGCGTCATGCACCAAGGGCAATTGCAGCAGTGGGACGATGCCTACCATTTGTATCACCAGCCCGCTAATCGTTTTGTTGCTGAATTTATTGGTCACGGTGTGTTTGTGCCGGCTACCATTGCATGCGAGGACCAATCGCTGGTATTGCAAACGCCATTGGGCGAATTGCGCAAGCAAGCGGAAAGCCACCAGGAGATGAAGAACTGGGAAACCAGTGCTACATGCGATGTGCTAGTACGCGCCGATGACATCGTGCACGACGATGAGGCCCCGGTGAAAGCGGAAATTCTGCGCAAAGCATTTCGAGGCTCTGAGTTCCTCTACACACTGCGCTTGGTAAGCGGACAAACCGTCATGGCGCACGTGCCCAGCCACCATGACCACCATGTCGGTGAATGGATAGGCATAAAGATGCAAGCGGATCACGTCGTCTTGTTCACCCAAGCACAGGGTTCATAGCACGGCAAAGATTCACTCCACTGGCGTCAACTTCGCCACGCTCAGGGCCAGCCATTTGGTGCCGTGGCGGGGAAAGCTAATTTGAGCGCGGGCGTCGGCGCCCTCGCCTTCCAGCGTCAGCACTTTGCCTTCGCCAAATTTGTTGTGGAACACCTGCAAGCCCACGCGTAAGCCGTGGGCGGGGTCTGTTTTGCGGGCAACCGGCGGGCCGGCGTTGTAGGTTTCAGTGCGGGTGCTGGCCACGGGCGGCGTCCAGGCGCTGCCGCCCGTGCCTTGCCAGGGGCTGCGCGGTGGCGGCCGCTTGGGAGTGAGGAACTTCAGGCTGCCCTCGGGCAATTCGTCAAAAAAGCGGCTTTTGAGGTTGTAGCGCGTTTGGCCATGCAGCATGCGAGTTTGGGAATGGCTGAGGTAGAGCCGGTCCCGCGCACGGGTGATGGCCACGTACATCAGGCGACGCTCTTCTTCCAGGCCGTCGCGGTCGCTCATGGCGTTTTCATGCGGGAACAAGCCTTCTTCCATGCCGGTGATGAATACGCAATCGAACTCAAGCCCCTTGGCCGAATGCACGGTCATGAGTTGCACCGCGTCCTGTCCGGCCTGTGCCATGTTGTCGCCGGCCTCTAAAGCCGCGTGCGTTAAAAAGGCCGTAAGGGGAGACAGGGTTTCGCCGGTATCACCAAATTCGGGTTCGTCGGGGGCTTGCGGGTTTGACGGAGTCGACTGAGTCCCAAGGCCCGCCACGACAGCATCAGGCGCTACGCCAGCGGCCAAGCCGCGCGTCGCTTCCTGGCGGCCAAAACCTTCCAGGCGAACAAAGCTTTCGGCCGCGTTGACCAGTTCTTCTAAGTTTTCGATGCGGTCTTCGCCCTCGCGGTCCATGCGGTAATGCTCCAACAAACCGCTGTGCTCCAGCATGGTGGCAACAATATCGCGCAGGCTGCTAGCGGCGGTTTGTTCGCGCAACACATCGATCTTGGCCACAAACGCCGATATCAGCGCGCCGGGCCGACCTTTGAGGGCACTCACCGCATCGTGCAGCGAGCAGCCCAGTTCTTTGGCAATGTCTTGTAATTGCTCCAGGCTGCGCGCCCCTATGCCACGCGCCGGAAAGTTGACCACGCGCATAAAGCTGGTGTCATCGCGCGGATTGGACAGCAAGCGCAAATAGGCTAGCGCGTGCTTGATTTCGGCGCGCTCGAAAAAGCGCAATCCGCCATACACGCGGTAGGCGATGCCTGCGTTGAACAAGGCAGTTTCTATGACGCGGCTTTGCGCATTACTGCGGTAGAGCACGGCGATTTCGGAATGCGGATACCCTTCGCCCAAGCCGGGTTTGCCCGATTCCATCAGGTAGCGCATTTCAGAAACCATCCATTGCGCTTCTTCAAAATCGCTCGGCGCCTCATAGACGCGCACCGCTTCGCCCGGTCCCTGGTCGGTGCGCAGGTTTTTGCCCAGGCGGCGGCTGTTATGGCTGATTAGCGCGTTGGCCGAGTCCAGGATGTGGCTATGGCTGCGGTAGTTTTGCTCCAGCTTGATCTGATGTTCCACGGCAAATTCGCGCACAAAATCGGCCATATTGCCTACGCGTGCGCCGCGAAATGCGTAAATGCTTTGGTCGTCATCGCCCACGGCTAGCACCGCGCCACCGGGTCGATCGCTGTTGCTGTTGCTGTCGGCGCCGTCCTGCTTGCCGGCCAGCATTTTGATCCAGGCGTATTGCAGTTTGTTGGTGTCCTGAAACTCGTCGATCAAGATGTGGCGAAAGCGCCATTGGTAGTGTTCGCGGATGGAGGCATGGTCGCGCAGCACTTCGTAACTGCGCAGCATTAGCTCGCCAAAATCCACCACGCCTTCGCGCTGGCATTGTTCTTCATATAGCTGGTAAAGCTCGGCCTTGCGACGGGTGTCGCTGTCGCGCACCGGCACGTCCTGCGGGCGCATGCCCTCTTCTTTGCAGTTGGAGATAAACCAACTCAGCTGCTTGGGCGGGAAGCGATCCTCGTCCACCCCCAGTTGTTTACACAGACGCTTGACCGCGCTCAGCTGGTCTTGGGTGTCCAAAATCTGGAAGGTCTGGGGCAAGGCGGCGGTTTTGAAATGCGCCCGTAAAAAACGGTTACACAGACCGTGAAAAGTCCCAATCCACATGCCGCGCACCGAAATCGGCAACATGGCGGTCAGGCGGGCCACCATTTCTTTGGCGGCTTTGTTGGTAAAGGTGACGGCCAAAATGCCGCCGGGGTTGATATGGCCTTCTTGCAAAAGCCAGGCGATGCGTGTCGTCAGCACCCGGGTTTTGCCGGAACCGGCTCCGGCCAGGATCAGCGCATGTTCCGGTGGCAGGGTGACGGCGGCGCGCTGTTCGGGGTTGAGGCTGTCAAGCAGGGGGGAGGACACGGGGCTGGCAGAAAGCATGCCCGATTGTAGGAAGCCGGATGCGTCAGCGTCTGTGCGTAAAATCAATCACCGGGCCCAAGCATTTGGCGTCCGGTATTTTTTTGCCGGACCCAATCCAAGCGCCTTTTTGACTGATGCAACTTTTGGAGCTTGGGTTATGGATATTTTTGACTACGAAAACATTTTGCTGCTGCCCCGCAAGTGCCGCGTGGAAAGCAGGTCTGAATGTGACACCAGCGTAGAGCTGGGCGCGCGCAGTTTTCGCATGCCGGTGGTCCCGGCCAATATGAAGACGGTAGTGGACGAAAGCATTTGCGTCTGGCTGGCGCAAAACGGTTACTTCTATGTCATGCACCGCTTTGACCTGGACAATGTGCGCTTTACCCAGGAAATGCGCGCCAAAGGCTTATATGCCTCTATCTCTCTGGGCGTGAAGCAGGCCGATTACCAGACCGTGGACCGGCTACGCGAGTTGAACCTCACGCCCGACTACATCACCATAGACATCGCGCATGGCCACGCCGACAGCGTGAAGAACATGATTAGCTATATCAAGCAACACCTTCCGGACAGCTTTGTGATCGCTGGTAATGTGGGCACTCCCGAGGCGGTAATCGACCTGGAGAATTGGGGCGCGGATGCGACCAAGGTCGGCATCGGGCCGGGCAAGGTCTGCATTACCAAACTCAAAACCGGCTTCGGCACCGGTGGCTGGCAACTTAGCGCGCTCAAGTGGTGCGCGCGCGTCGCGACCAAACCCATCATCGCCGATGGCGGTATTCGAGACCATGGCGACATCGCCAAAAGCATACGCTTTGGCGCCTCGATGGTGATGATTGGTTCGCTGTTTGCAGGCCACGAAGAATCACCCGGCCAGACGGTGGAAGTCGACGGCAAGCTGTACAAAGAGTATTACGGATCGGCCAGTGACTTCAACAAAGGCGAGTACAAACATGTAGAAGGCAAGCGCATCCTGGAAGCGATCAAAGGCCCGCTGCGAAACACCCTGGTGGAAATGGAGCAGGACTTACAAAGCTCTATTAGCTATGCCGGTGGTAAAAAGCTGATGGATATCCGCAAGGTTAATTACGTGACCCTAGGCGGCGATAACGCAGGTGAACATTTGTTGATGTAAATCGGGCACCGTCACCATCGGCGCCTGGCAAGCCACGCAGCCCATGGTGGCAGTTGATGGCCGTGGCGCATAAATGGCGGTTCAAGGACAAATAATTGAAAGAGACAATTCACATGCGCATTGCATTTTTAGGATTGGGATTGATGGGCGTTCCCATGGCCTCGCGCTTGTGCCGCGCGGGCTTGGAGGTGCATGTGTGGAACCGAACAACGGAAAAAACCGCGCCGCTAGTGGCCTTGGGCGCGCATGCGCACGCCAACGCGGAAGATGCGGTGCGCGACGCGGACCTCACCATCACCATGCTGGAGCACGGCGGCATTGTGGAATTGGTCTTGTTTGAGCAGGGCTTAGCCCAAAACCTTAAGGCTGGCAGCTTACTGGTAGACATGTCGTCCATCGCGCCCGACCAAGCACGCAGCCACGCCACGCGCCTGAACGCGCTGGGCGTCCGCTACCTGGATGCGCCGGTATCCGGTGGCACACTGGGCGCCGAGCAAGGCACGCTGGCCATCATGGCCGGTGGCGAGCCAGCCGACCTAGCCGAGGCGCAAAACGCTTTGCAACATTTTGGAAAGTCCACACTGGTTGGCCCGCATGGCTGCGGCCAGTTGGCCAAACTGGCAAACCAAATGATTGTGGGCATCACCATCGGTGCCGTGGCCGAAGCCTTGTTGCTCTGCGTCAAAGGCGGTGCGGACATGGCCAAGGTGAAAGAAGCGATTAGTGGCGGTTTCGCCGATAGCCGCATTTTGCAAGTGCATGGCCAGCGCATGGTCGAGCGCGATTTCGCGCCGCGCGGTCGCATTAGCGTGCAACTCAAAGACATGCGCAATGCGCTAGATACCGGTAAACAACTCGGCTTTGACGCGCCCATTACCCAACTGCTGGAACAGCTTTACGCCCAGGCGCATGACAATGGCTTGGCCGGGATGGACCAGGCTGCGCTGTTTGCAGAGTTGGCGCGGCGCAATGGTATGTCTTGAAGCGGGCATATTGCAGACCATGCGCAGGAAACAAGCCCGCTAAGCACCCAAGCCGATTCGCTATGCTTTTTGGCGCACTGCGGCACAAACCTGCCCGGCGTTTGACCTGCAGGCGATCGAGAACCAAGGGTAAGCACCCGTGTAATTAGGCATAAACGCGGTTGACACCCCCACACAATGGTGCGACTATTTAACTAGGGGGCAACATAGTTTCCCCTTAGTGGCATGGTCGTTTCCTAAATTTTGGCAATTTTTCAAATAAGGGTGGATTATGAAAACATGTAGTCAATGGGTATTTACCGCTGCACTGAGCAGCGCATTGGTGATGGGATCAGCATTCGCTGCTGACGACAAGGCACCCATCAAAATCGTTACCAACAACTGGACGAGCCAAGTGGTTTTGTCCTATGTCGTCGGTGATGTGCTCAAGTCCAAGGGCCTGAACGTCGAGTACAAACCATCCGATACGCAATTGCAATTTACCGCTATTGCGTCGGGCGACATGGACTTTCAGGTCGAAGTTTGGGAGGGTTCTATGAACGACGCCTTCCAAAAATCATTAAAAAATGGCGCTATTGACTATGGCGCACACAATGCGGTGACACGTGAAGATTGGTGGTACCCCAGCTATATGAACGAAATGTGCCCAGGCCTGCCAGACTGGAAGGCGCTAGACAAGTGTGCGGCGAAACTAGCCACGGCGGAAACCGGTACAAAGGGTCGTTTTGTGGGGCCGCCCGCCGATTGGGGCAAGCATTATTCAGAGCGCATCACAGCCTTGAAGATGAATTTCCAGGAAGTGTCCGTTGGGCAAGCCGCCACCCTGTGGGCTGAATTGCAAGCCGCCTATGACCGCAAACAACCGGTGGTGATCTTTAACTGGACGCCCAATTTTATTGAAGCGAAATTCAAGGGGCAGTTTGTGGAATTTCCCACCTACGATCCCAAATGCCACACAGACAAAAGCTGGGGCATGAATCCCGACGCGTTGTATGACTGCGGCGCAGCGGCCAAGGGCTACCTGAAGAAGGTAGGGTCGAAAAATATCGCCAGCAAATGGCCTACTGCCGACAAGATTCTGAAAAAGGTGAACTTCACCAATGACCAAATCGCTGCCGCCGCAGCCATGGTCGATGTGGATGGCATGAAACCTGAAGATGCAGCCAAAAAATGGGCGGCAGCGAATCAGACCAGCGTCAAAGCCTGGACAAACTAAACGGCTCTTAACAACAGTGGGCCGCCGTGGGCGGCCCACTGTTTTGTGAAACTTCTCTGTTTTAAGGTTAGCCAATGTTGCAGGCCATGCCGAAAATATCATGCCGTCACCTTTGGAAGATTTTCGGTACGGACCCTATCGGATTTTTTGAAAAAAACCAAGGTCACCCAAGCCCAGAAGCCTTCGCGACTAGTAACTACATCGGGGCCGTAAGGGACGTATCCTTTGACGTGATGGACAATGAAATTTTGGTCATCATGGGCCTGTCGGGTTCGGGTAAATCTACCCTGATTCGCGCCATCACCCGTCTCAACGACCCCACGGCAGGGGAAGTCATGATGGACGGCAAGAATTTACTGAACGCCTCCCCCAGTGAGCTTATTGCGATACGGCGCCACAAAATGGGCATGGTGTTTCAGAACTTTGGCTTGCTGCCACACCGCAACGTCATCGATAACGTCGCCTTCCCCCTTGAAGTGAGCGGGATGTCACGGACTATGCGTGATGCCAAAGCCCGCGAGATGCTCAAACTCGTTGGACTTGAAGGGCGTGAAGCGTATTTCCCAAGGGAATTGTCCGGGGGGCAGCAGCAACGCGTCGGTATCGCGCGGTCACTGGCTGTGGGGCCAGAGATTTGGTTTCTGGATGAGCCTTTTTCCGCCTTAGATCCCCTGATCCGTCGCGAAATGCAGGACGAGTTCATACGCCTGCAAAAACTGCTGCGTAAAACTATTTTGTTCATTACCCACGATTTTGATGAGGCGATTCGACTGGCCGATCGCATCGGCATCATGAAAGACGGCGAGTTGGTGCAATTGGCAACGCCGCAGGAAATGGTATTGCACCCTGCCAATGACTATGTGCGCGAGTTCGTCAAAATTGCGCCGCGCGACAAAATCCTGACGCTCGCCGCGATCGCCCGCCCGCTAAACGGTGACTGCCCGTCCCAAGGCTTGGCCGGGACCACCAAACTGTGTGACGCGGCAGCGCAAATTCTTGCTTCGGACCACCGTTTTGCTGTCTTGAACGACGACCAGCAGGCCATTGGAACGGTCACCCGCCAGGATTTGATCGAAGCTCTCTTCCCATCGACGGCAGGGCTATGAAGGGCG
>CAMDHL010000055.1 GCA_945898105.1 Comamonas sp. lk
GCGGCGGTATTTATAGCCACAAAAGGCCCACTGGCGCGCGGCGAATGCTTGTGTAAAGCGCGCGCCACCAGTTCTTTTCCAGAGCCGGATTCACCGGTAATCATGACGGTCACATTGCTTTGGCTAAGGCGACCGATAGCACGGAAAACGTCTTGCATGGCGGGTGCTTGCCCCAGCATTTCAGGCGTTTCGCCCATGCGTTCCTCGGCAAACTCCTCGCGCTGACTCTCCTGTACGGCCCGGCGTATGAGTTCAATCGCTTTGGGCAGATCAAAAGGTTTGGGCAGGTACTCAAACGCGCCGCCCTGAAATGCGCTTACCGCGCTATCCAGATCGGAAAACGCGGTCATGATGATGACCGGTAAGCCCGGGTGTTTGGCCTTGACCTTGTCCAGCAAATCCAGACCAGAACCGCCGGGCATGCGGATGTCGCTAACCAATATCTGCGGCACCTCATCGTCGCTACTTAAGGCTGCCAGCACGTCGCGGGCATTAGAAAAACTTCGCGTAGGCAACTGCTCACGCAATAAGGCTTTCTCCAGAACAAAGCGAATGGACTGGTCATCGTCTACGATCCAAATCGGCTTCATCGGTGTGCTTTCTACTCTGGTTCCAACTAGGGTAAAGGGATCAATATCTTGAAATCCGTGCGACCCGGCAGGCTATCGACCTCGATCTGGCCAGGGTGCTGTTGTACAAAGGTTTGCGCCAATGTCAGCCCCAAGCCTGAGCCGCCGTCTCTCCCCGATACCAATGGGTAGAAGATGCGGTCCTTGATCGAATCGGGTACACCCGGTCCGTTGTCTATGACATGCAATTCCAGTGCCAGTCTGTATCGCATTTTTCCGAAGGTTACCTGCCGTGCAATGCGGGTACAAAAAGTCAGTTGCGCATCGCCGTGCGCAATACGCTCGGCCAGCGCCTGGCAAGCGTTGTGGGCGATATTGAGCACAGTTTGAATCAACTGCTCCACGTCGCCTCGAAACTCCGGAATGGAAATATCGTAATCGCGCACTACGCGCAAGCCCTTGGGAAACTCGGCCACGATGAGCGAGCGCACACGCTCACACACTTCGTGGATATTGACATCACCCACCATGTGCGCGCGGCGGTGCGGAGCAAGTAATCGGTCCACCAGGGTTTGCAGGCGATCTGCCTCGCGGATGATGACCTGGGTGTATTCACTCAAACCGCTGGCCGCGATTTCCATTTCCAGCAATTGCGCCGCGCCGCGTATGCCACCCAGCGGGTTTTTAATTTCATGCGCCAGGTTGCGTATAAGTTCCTTGTTGGCCAAGGCCTGCTCGGCCAGACGCTCTTCGCGGTCCTGGCGAGTTTGTTGCTCTTGCGGAACCAATTCCACTACGAAATGCGTACGATCCTCGGCATCGGTAACGATCACATGCACCGGCAATACATCCTGACCGTTGCGCCGCAAAAACCCGTCGTAACGAAAGGCGGCAAATGCATTGTGCGAGGCTCCCCCAAGGGCTTCGTGCAGAGCGGCCGGCTCGGTGAACGCCTCGGCCAAACTAGCACCAACAATGGCACGGCGCGAAATGCCCAGCGCATCTTCCAATGCGGAATTTGAAAACACCACCTTAGCGTCGGCCTGCACCACCGCGAGCAGACTGGCCAGCAGATCAAAGCTTTGGTAGTGCGTTGCGTCAGGCATTTTTTACTGCGCGGTGGCGACACCGCCTGGCAAACGACCTATTTCGCGCCGCAGGCTGGTAATGTCAGCCTCGGTTCTATCTAGTCGGGCTTTCAACTCTGCTTTGCGGTCTTGGTATTTTGGGTTATCACGCGATTCGGAGCTCAGCTTTTCCGGCTCGCCGCCGTTGTATTCCTGCTTGATCAAAACCAACTGCGTTTGCGCTTTCTTTAGCTCCGCTTCCAAAATGGTGCGGGACTCTATATCTTTGACGCGCTGCGCGGGGGCATCCTGGCGCACTGCCGGACGCGCAACTTTACTGCTGGACCCTTTTTCGGCTGGCACCACGGTCACATTGCCGGTGGTGATCAGCGTGCAAGTCTTTTCCTGGGCGCGGGTAACGATATTGGTGTATTCATTCCCGCAGCGATAGATACGGTCTTGCGCGTACACGCCGCTGCCCGCCAGCGCGATCAAAAGCCATAAGCAGTAGGGGAAAAGTAATTTACGTGTCATGAGGCGATTCAATAAAAAAGACGGCCGTAGCCGTCTTTTAGTACGAGGCCTTGCGACACCACCAGCAGGAATGCAAGCGGTTGCCTGCAAGCCTGCCTGGTAAGCCGCGAAGACAGCATCAGAGCGAATAGTACATATCAAATTCGATAGGATGGGTGGCCTGGCGCAGACGCGTCACTTCGCCCATTTTGAGTTCGATGTAGGCTTCGAGCATGCTCTCGGTGAACACGCCGCCCTTGGTCAGGAAGGCGTGGTCGGCAGCGAGGCAGTCCAGCGCCTGGTCCAAGCTGTGGCAGACGGTCGGGACCAAAGCGTCCTCTTCCGGTGGTAGGTGGTAGAGGTCTTTGGTAGCAGCCTCGCCGGGATGGATCTTGTTCTCTACGCCGTCCAGACCCGCCATCATTAAGGCCGCGAAGCCCAGGTAGGGGTTCATCAGTGGATCGGGGAAACGTGCCTCGATGCGGCGGCCCTTGGGGTTCGCCACAAAGGGGATGCGAATCGATGCGGAGCGGTTACGCGACGAATAAGCCAACTTGACCGGCGCCTCGTAGCCGGGAACCAAACGCTTGTAGCTGTTGGTGCCTGGATTGGTGATCGCATTGAGTGCGCGCGCGTGCTTGATGATGCCGCCGATGTAATACAGCGCGAAATCAGACAAACCAGCATAGCCGTCACCGGCGAACAGGTTTTTGCCGTCTTTCCAGATGGACTGGTGCACGTGCATGCCCGAGCCGTTGTCGCCAACGATAGGCTTGGGCATAAATGTGGCCGTTTTGCCAAAATTGTGGGCCACGTTTTGGACCACATATTTCAGGATCTGGGTCCAGTCGGCGCGTTGCACCAATGTGCTGAACTTGGTGCCAATTTCGTTTTGACCGGCGCCGGCCACTTCGTGGTGGAAGACCTCTACTGGAATACCCAAAGACTCCAGAATCAGCGACATTTCTGCGCGCATGTCCTGGGTGCTGTCCACTGGAGGCACAGGGAAATAACCGCCCTTGACGGTCGGGCGGTGGCCTTTGTTACCGCCGTCCATGGTCTTGCCGCTGTTCCAGGGCGCTTCTGCTTCATCGATTTTGAAGAAAGTGCCCGACATATCTGTGTTCCAGCGCACGTCGTCAAAAATGAAGAACTCAGGCTCGGGACCGAAGAAGGCAGTATCACCAATGCCTGAGGCTTTGAGGTAAGCCTCTGCGCGCTTGGCGATGGAGCGGGGGTCGCGGTCATAAGCTTTACCGTCGCTAGGCTCGACCACGTCGCAGCTCATAAACAGGGTGGTCTCTTCAAAAAACGGGTCAATATTGGCGGTATTGGCATCGGGCATCAGTTGCATGTCAGAGGCTTCAATGCCCTTCCAACCGGCGATCGACGAGCCGTCAAAGGCGTGGCCGGATGTGAACTTGTCTTCATCAAAATGCGAGATCGGCACGGTCACGTGCTGCTCTTTACCACGGGTATCGGTGAAGCGGAAGTCAACAAACTTGACTTCATTCTCTTTCACCATCTTCATCACATCTGCGACGGTCTTGGCCATCAAAT
Organism: Comamonas sp. lk; assembly: GCA_945898105.1. Taxonomy (GTDB): domain Bacteria; phylum Pseudomonadota; class Gammaproteobacteria; order Burkholderiales; family Burkholderiaceae_C; genus Allorhodoferax. The sequence goes on from CAMDHL010000055.1 coordinate 3,710, forward strand.
ACTCCTGTTGCACGGTTGTAAAAAAAGGGATTGCTTGCGAGTTGTCGCAGTTTTTATGCCAGCGGGTTGCTTCACACAGAAAACGCTATCTCCGCCCTACATTCTGCCTTGTGCTTGAAAACACTTTGTCCGAGCGCGGTGCAGAGGTTTTTCGTATGCACCTATAAAGTGCATTATTGCACCACTTAAGTGCATTTTTGGGATTGGTAGGCGTTTTTGCTATCTGCGCACCAATTCAGGGCCTAGGTCAGCGCCAAACGCTGCCAAGCCCCTTTTCAGTGTTTCAAAGGCTGGGCCTGCCGCCTCGGGCGCTCCCTTGACGCCCAATTCAATGTGCCTTCCGTATTGCGGATGATCCACACTGGGCAAGCTAAAGACTTTGACCGGGTGATTGTCCTGCACGCTTTGCATCAATGGCGTAAGCGTTGCCTCCATAGCACCCATCACAATGACCGACAGCTCCACATGCGCATCCTGCGTAAAGTGAGTGCGGTAATTGGTGTCGAGCACCCACTCCATCATCGGCCAGGCCATCACCGGGAAGCCGGGCACGAAGTGCACCGCCCCATCGCCTTGCCCTTGGCAACTGAATCCGGCAATCTTGTTATACGGGTTGGGAATCAAACTCGCGCCTTGGGGGAAACGCCCCATCTCCAGTCGGTGGACGTTGTCCTCACGATTCGGATCATAGGTATGCCCATTTTCCAGTGCGATGTCGCGCATCCGCTCCAAGATGAGCGCATGGGCACCCGGATGCAATTCCAGCGGCAGCCCAAGGGCCGCTGCGGCACATTGACGGGTATGGTCGTCGGGCGTGGCACCGATGCCACCAAAAGAAAAAACGACATCGCTGCTGCCAAAGGCCTCGGCCAGCGATGCCGTAATGCGCTGGGGGTCGTCAGCCAGGTAATGGGCGTAGGCGACCTGCAGGCCGCGATTGCCTAGAAGCTCTATGGCTTTAGCGAGGTGTTTATCCGCGCGCTTACCGGAGAGTATTTCATCGCCAATGATGATGATGCCAAAGTTCATGGATAAATCATTTGGTGGTGGGCACTTCGATCGCGTCAACTATGTCTCCCAAAGGGAGTGCTTCCACTGGCGCTAGCGGGCGGTTGGGTACAAAAACTTCGGCCTCGTGTTGGGCGCGAAGCATCTGCAAGGCAGAAAGGCAAAAATGGATATACCAAAGTGACGCAAATACAAATACCAGCGTATAAAGCCATACTGACAACGGTAACAACAAGGGCGCCATGGCAATGGCCATCAAACCCATAGACCACAACAAGCTAGGCGTGGCACCCAGAAAACCAACCACGAGGCCCATGGCTATGAGCGTCGGTTTGTGTGTAGCTAACAAGGTTTGCCTCTCGGCACTGCTGGCATGATCAGCCAAGGCGTCAAACGACATGACGCGGTAAGTCAGCCAGGCCCAAATCGCAGGTGGCAGGATCAACACCAGTGGCGGAACGATCCACATGGGTGCCGTAAGGATGGTGGCGACCAGCGCAAGGGCAGAGGAAATCAGCGTCCAACCCACGCTCGCGACAAACGATGCCCCGTGGCGGCGCTCTAGCGTGGGAAAGCGCCGGGCCGCAACCATACGCACAAGCGCGGGCGTCATCATCGTCGAAACCAGTAAAACGGTACTCACCACAACTAAAGGCGTTAGCCCAACAATCAAGATCAAAGGTGCCAGCATTGTTTTGAGCGCGGGTAAGCCCACGGCTGCCAACCAAGCGGCCAAACTATTCACAAATACCGAGGCGTCCAGAAACGAAACCAAAGTTTCCTGCGCACTCTGCCAGAACAAATAAGCCAGCAAACCGGCAGCACCCATTGCTAGGAGCAAGGGCAAAAAAGACAGCAAGATAACCTTGGGATGCAGACAGTACAAGACTGCCCGCCAAAAGGACGACAGCAGCAAACCCATAGACGCCTCCTTGGTTTCCGGCATTGTCAACCAGATGCGCTAGGCCCGACCGACCAGGCGCAAAACACCGCGCCACTGCTGAGACCAAAAGCCCCGTCCATAGTCCGCCCCCTGCTCAACCTGGTCACGCACGCCCGTGGCGGGATACGCCAAGGTGAAATTGGCAGTTCCAAAGATCATGTCCCACCAAGGCAGCAATACGCCGAAGTTGCATCCTCCAAGTACCGGCGGCGACCCCGCAGGCCCGGTGGCAGGGCTTTCATGGCCGATGCCAATGGCATGGTGCATGCGGTGAAAACGCGGACTCACCCACAGGCGTTCGCCGACACGGCCAAACCATAGGCGCAGATTGGCGTGCTGCAGGTTTTCGCTCAGTTGCATGATCGCCACCATCGCCACGAACTGACCCGGAGCCACGCCAATCAGGACCGCCAACAGCACAAAAAAGACATCATGCAGCACATCGTCCAGCAGATGATTGCGGTTGTCGCTCCACATGGTCATCTGCCGCTGCGCATGGTGTAGGGCATGCAGCTTCCACCACCAATTGATTTGGTGCTGCGCGCGGTGAAACCAGTAGTTGAAAAAATCAAAAACCAACAGGTACAGCACAAAACTGACCATCGCGTCGCCGGTCACTGCGGGCCAGATATCGTCTAGATGAAAAGTCGGCAGTCCCCAGACGCGCAGCGTCCCGATAGCAGCGTCCAAATACGGGTCAAGGGTGAAAAACAAAACTAGCCGGAATAGGCCCAAGCGGTGCAAAAGGGTATAAAAAATATCGGTTCGTATCGTAGCGGCGTCTAACACTGGCTCCACTGGACGCCAACGCTGCAACGGTCCGATGACCGTGAGCAATACGGCGATTTCCAGCAAGCCCACTAGCAGCCACTCAGTCGCGCCAAATGCTTGGTCCAGATAGCCACCAAAGCCCATAGAAAAAACCAATGGTTGAACGCAGGCCTCGAATAGCCAGCCTTGCAGATTGGCCACCCAGTCAATCAATGTTTCCATACCAGTGCGTGTTTAAGGGTGGGCCGCGATCCAGGCCTGGAAACCCGGGTGGCTGCGCAAGGTGGCAAAGCAAAAACCCCGATCTTTCAGGCCGACGATCAAGGGTTCTAACACGGCGGGCGCCCATGCGTCTTTACGCGACCAGATACCCAGATGCGCCAAAAGAATGTCGCCGCTGCGAATATCGCGCAACGCTTTGGCCAGTAATGCCTGGTTACTGAATTTTTCGCTGGGCAACTCGTCGCCCAAAAAGCCGGCGTCGGCCCAGCCTACATGCGCAAAACCGCAAGCGCTCGCTGCGGCCAGCAAGGCGGGCGATGTCTTACCGCCCGGGGCCCGGAACAAAGGTAAGACCGTTTGTCCGGTTACTGCGCTTAAGCGCGCGGCCGAGGCCTTGAGCTGCCCACAGTATTGCGCGGCGCTGTACCGCATCTTGCGGCCTGACTGGCTGCCGGCCGAAGGCTGCACTGTAAATTGGGCCTCGCCTGCGACGCTCGGAAGGTCCGCGCGCCAAACCACATGGTCAAAGGTGTGGGAAGCAAAGCTATGGCCTTCCAAGCCGCGCTCGCGCCACCAAGGCGCCCAATATTCGCCTAATGATCCGTCGCCAGTTTTGGTGAGCTCATTGGCGGCAAAAAAGGTCACCTTAACTTGGTGTTTACGCAAGGTGTCCGCAATGAAGGGAGCCACTTCCATGTGGCCGGTATCCAGCGTGAGGTAGACCGGTTTTTTACAATCGTTTTGACCCCATGCTGCGCCACCTAGACCGAAGCCTAGAGCCGCGAAGGCAGCGAAGCGGCAGGCTATGCGCAGACTCATGGCGCTACTAAGCAACACCGCGCCAATCAGCGCGGCGCGTGGTCCAGCGTCCATACACCGTGCGGCGAGCGACCCACCGGCACTTGCTGCACCACTTTGCGTGTGGTGGTATCGATAACGGTAAGTTTCTTAATCCAACGCGAGGCCACGTAGATGTACCGTCCGTCCGCGGACAAATCCATGCAGTCCGGTCCACCGGGCGCGGGGAAGGTGTCGACCACCTTAAGCGTCTGGTAATCGAATTTGCTAATCGTATTGGCCACGCGGTTGCTTACCAGTACATGCCGCTTATCGCCCATATTACGGAAAGCGTGTGCCGCCGCACCGGTTTTGATGGTTTTAGTCAGCTTAGGAGCGACTTTGCTCAACTCATACACCTCCACGCCATTACCGCCGGTCATGGCGATTAGCAGGGTTTTGTCGTCCGGAGTACCGAACACATCGGCGGGAAGCGAGCCGGTTTTTACGCGCCACTTGATGCTTTGGCCGGCTAGATCAATCACCACCAGCTCGTCGCTTTCCTGCATCGTTACATAGGCCAGTGTGCTGGTGCTGTCGATCCACACATGGCTGGGTGTTTTGCCGGTAGCAATGCGCTTTGCCAGCGCCATATCGGTACCGTTCCAGTGGTAAATATCCACGTGGTTGAGCCGGTTGCCCACGGTGACTAGCCACTTCATATCGGGCGAAAAGCGCAAATGATAGGGGTCCGAAATTCCATGCACAGTACGCTGCACGGCGGCAGTCTTGGGGTCCAGAAACAGCATGGAATCTCCCACCGCATTGGCAACGATCAGGGATTTTTCGTCCGGCGTCAGGTACAGGTGGTGCGGCTCTTTGCCGGTCGGGATGCGATGCGTCTCTTTCCAGGTGGACGGATCAACCACGCTGACCGTGGCGTCGAGCGAGTTGAGAACGAATATCGGAGGGGGTTTGTCGCTTGCAATTGCGAGCGAAGCGCAAAAAAACCATGCCAGGGGCAGAAAACGGGTCCAACGGTTCAACGAATTCACAAAGGCCTTATCCATCAATAGCCTTCAAGTGTAACGGGCAGGGCGATTTACCCGTTGCCGGGCGGGCCCTTCAGACCGCAGCCAAAAGCGCGAGTTCCGCGGGCCAGAGCCAGCGCCACTGACCGGGCGCCAGGTCGGTGGGTAGTGACAAGCCGCCCATTTGCGATCGGTGTAAGCCATCCACCCGGTTGCCCACGGCCGCCAACATGCGCTTGACTTGGTGGTACTTGCCCTCGGTCAAGGTCATCCGCAGTTGTAAGGGGCTGGTCGCCTCGCAGGCGGCGGCGCGCACTGGCTTGGGGTCATCGTCCAACACCACACCGCTGAGCAGGCGGGAAATTTGGCTATCGTCTAGCGGGTGTTTGACGGTAACTTCGTATACCTTGGGCACATGATGGCGCGGCGAACTCATGCGGTGGATGAACTTGCCGTCGTCAGTGAGCAGCAGCATGCCGGTAGTGTCCTGGTCCAGACGCCCTACGGCTTGCACGCCCTGCACCGAAGCTTTTTGGGGCCGCAAGCGCAAAGGCGATGGCAGCAGGGTATAAATACTGGGGTAAGTCGACGGCTTTTGCGAGCATTCGGTGCCCGCAGGTTTGTACAAAAGAATATAGGCCTTGTCGCAATACGGCCAGTCCACGCCCTGCACCCGAAAGCGCAGTCCCTGCGGCTCGAACTCAGCGCTGGCGTCCTGGCACGTGCGGGGCGCTGCGCTATCAGGGCCGTCGTACACCTGCACATAGCCTTGCTGAATTAGGCCTGCGCAGATCCGCCGGGTACCAAAACCCTGGCTGTACAAAACTTCTTGAAGTTGCATAGGCCTCGTATTGAATGGCCCCCACAAAAAACGCACCCTGCGGTGCGTTGCTGATAGAGGGCCAGCGGTTTATTTATTTTTGATTTTGCCGCGTGGAATCACGGCAGTGGTGATGGTGGCGCGCACCGGCTCGCCGCCGCTCGGAGCTTTAGGCGGTGAGGTATCCTTCTTGGGCTTTTTGGCCTCTTTATTGGTTTTTTGTTGACCTTTGGCCATGGCGTGATCTCCTGTGCAAAGTTGAAATTGAAAGCCCGATTCAGTGTAACCGCCCCATGTCCGATGCCGCCGCCACTTTGATAGTCATCGACGAAGCCGAGGTGGAGACCAGCGCCATCCGAGCCCAGGGGGCCGGCGGACAAAACGTCAACAAAGTCTCCAGCGCCATCCATTTGCGCTACGACATCCCCGCCTCATCGCTACCTGCGGACATCAAGGAGCGGCTCTTGGCGCTGCGCGACAAGCGCATCACGGCTGAGGGCGTGCTGGTGATCAAGGCGCAAAGCCACCGTACGCAGGACATGAACCGCCTGGACGCCTATGCCCGCTTGCAGGATATTGTGCAAAGCGTGGCGCTGCCGCCCAAGCAGCGCCGGGCGACGCGCCCGACCCGTGCCTCCAAAGAGCGGCGCCTGCAGGACAAAAGCCAGCGCAGTGCAATCAAAGAATTGCGCGGTAAAGCGCTGGATTAGGTCGGTGCCCGCCCCTCAGGGCTAACCCTGTGTCGCCCCCGGCGGGGCCTACCTACAATGCGCCCTCCACTGACCACCGCTCCGCCCACTCCGACCGCCATGCCCAAAACCACAGAAGCCCCCAAGGACCTGCCCGAGCGCGTCATCAAGAAATACCCCAACCGGCGCTTGTACGACACGCATACCTCGAGCTACATCACGCTAGCCGAAATCAAGCAGCTGGTCATGGACCATAAGGCCTTTGCAGTGGTGGACGCCAAGACCTCCGAAGACTTGACGCGCAGCATCCTGCTGCAAATCATTTTGGAAGAAGAAGCTGGTGGCTCCCCCATGTTTACCGCGCCGGTGCTGGCCAACATCATCCGTTTTTACGGCCATTCCATGCAGGGCTTTATGGGCGGCAT
>CAMDHL010000056.1 GCA_945898105.1 Comamonas sp. lk
CCTGGATCTATTGGCATGCACGCGCAATCCTCGCCCAAAAGCCGACTGAGGTTGCCCGTGCCCAAGCCATGGCCAGTTTGCAAAGCATTGCCGGCATCCGTGGGTTTTATGAGCAACTGGCCCTGGAAGAGCTTGGACAGCGCAGCACACTGCCACCCAAGCCTTTAGGTCCCACACCGGAAGAAAGGGACATTGCGCGCAGAAACACCGGCTTGCAGCGGGCCCTGCACGCGATTGCGCTGGGCTTGCGTAGCGATGGGGTGCGCGAATGGAACTACAGCATTAGCCTGCACACCAAAGGTGGCATGGACGACCGCAGTCTGCTTGCGGCGGCCGAACTGGCCTGCCATGCCGAAGTCTGGGACCGTTGCATCAATACCAGCGACCGCAGCAGGGCACTGATCGACATGGAGCAGCGCTTCCCCATGCCATTTAAGGCCGCTGTGCTGGCACGCGCCACCAGCATTGGTTTGGAGCCGGCCTATGTGTATGGTTTGATCCGTCAGGAAAGCCGTTTTGTGATGGACGCACGCTCCGGGGTGGGCGCTTCGGGGCTGATGCAAGTGATGCCGGCCACTGCCAAATGGACCGCTAAAAAAATCGGCATGAACGATTTTGTGCTGGCTAAATTGACCGACCGCGACACCAATATCGCCATCGGTACGGGCTACCTCAAATTGGTACTCGATAGTTTTCAAGGTTCCATGCCGCTGGCCGCAGCGGCTTACAACGCCGGCCCCAGCCGGGCGCGGACATGGCGTGGCGACACTGGAGCGCCCGTGATGGAAGCGGCCATTTGGGCGGAGAACATTCCCTTTAATGAAACCCGCGATTACGTAAAAAAAGTGCTGTCCAATACCACTTTGTATGCTGCCATGATCAGCGGCCAGCCGCAGTCCATCAAAGCGCGATTGGGCAATGTCGGACCGCTGGATGCGTCCACGTCCGAAACTGGGCTCGACTTGCCCTGAAGTAAAAAAACTGGAAGGGAAAACTATGCTTAAGTTGTATGTCGGCAACAAAAATTATTCCTCATGGTCGATGCGGCCCTGGGTGGCGATGACACAAACAGGCATTGACTTTGAAGAGGTGTATGTCAGGTTCGACAGCTTCAGTGCGGACTCCCAATTCAAGCAGCGCATGGCAAGCATTAATCCGGTAGGCAAGGTGCCGGTATTGCGCGATGGTGACCTCAGCGTCTGGGATACGCTGGCCATTGGTGAATACCTGGCCGAAAGCTTTCCTGAAAAGCAACTCTGGCCTTCGGACAAAGTAGCCCGCGCCCGCGCCCGCAGCGTTTGCGCCGAAATGCACAGTGGCTTTAGCGGTTTACGCAGCCACTGCCCTATGAATATTGAAGCCGCATTGCCTAACCGCGGAGCGCTTATTTGGCGCGACCACGCCAGTGTGCGCGCCGATGTGCAGCGCATCGTGGACATGTGGACCGAATTGTTACAAATCTATGGTGGCCCCATGTTGTTCGGCACCTTCACCCTGGCAGATGCCTACTTCGCACCGGTCGTGATGCGACTGCACACCTATGCCTTACCGGTGCCCGCAGTCATCAGCGCTTACATGGATCGGGTGCAAGCGCTGCCTGGCGTGAAAGCCTGGGTGCAGGCGGCGTTGGCTGAAAAAGATTTTCTGGCGTTCGAAGAGCCCTACCGACTGCAGTCCTGAGCAGGCTTGCACCGCGCGCCCATGCAAACTTATCTCGTCGGTGGTGCCGTTCGCGATGCCTTGATGGGCTTACCCGTGCGCGACCGCGACTGGGTAGTTGTCGGCAGCACCGCGCAAGCCATGGTGGATGCGGGTTTTGTGCCGGTGGGGCGGGACTTCCCAGTGTTTTTACACCCCCGCAGCAAAGAAGAATATGCGCTTGCGCGCACCGAGCGAAAAACCGCACCGGGCTACCGGGGCTTTGCCATCCACGCTGACCCAGCCGTCACGTTGGAAGAAGATTTGGCGCGTCGCGACCTCAGCATCAACGCCATAGCCGTACCCGCTGATGCGGTGCACCCTGATGGCACTATTAACACCGCGACCCTTATCGACCCCTTCGGTGGCGCGCAAGATTTGGCCGACGGTGTACTGCGCCATTGCACCGATGCATTTCGCGAAGACCCGGTCCGCATTTTGCGGCTGGCGCGTTTTGCTGCGCGCTTTGCCCAGTTCAACGTGGCCATTGCGACGGTGCAACTTATGTGCGACATGGTGCAAGCGGGCGAAGTGCAGCATTTGGTGGCTGAGCGGGTTTGGCAGGAAATCGCCAAAGGGCTGATGGAGCCCCAGCCCTCGCGCATGCTGGCAGTCCTGCGCGACTGCGGCGCATTGGCCTTTGTGCTTCCAGAAGTTGATGCTTTGTGGGGCGTGCCTCAACCGGTAGAGCACCATCCCGAAATCGACACCGGCATTCACTTGGGGCTGGTGCTCGATGCTGCTGCGCGGGCTGCAGCGCCGCTGGAAGTGCGCTTTGCCTGCTTGATGCACGATCTGGGCAAAGCCACTACGCCTGCTGAACAATGGCCTCGCCATATCGGCCATGAAATGCGCAGCGTGACGCTTTTGCGCAATGTCTGCCAGCGCTTGCGTGTACCCCAAGCCTGTGCGGAGTTGGCCGAAGTAGTGGCGCGCGAACACGGCAATATTCACCTCAGCGCCAGCCTGAGCGCAGCAGCCATACTGCGCCTGCTGGAGCGCTGCGATGCCTTTCGCAAACCAGCACGTTTTGCGCAGATTGTCCAAGCCTGCGCATGCGATGCACGCGGACGGTTGGGCCGCGAAAACGATAGCTACAGCCAGGGCGAACGCTTGATACAGGCCTTGCATGCGGCACTGGACATTGACAGCGCCGCAGTGGCACAAGTGGCAATGCAATCAGGCGCTAAAGGTCCGGCCGTTGGCCAAGCCCTAGCGCAGGCGCGGGAGCTTGCGATAGCCCAGTTGGGCCCGGCTTCCTGACTGGCGCGATAAGGCACTGCGCTTACGCACGCATTGCCCTACAAGACCAGCGCCAGCGCGGCGTAGTCGCCCACCGACTCCCCTAAGCCCGCCGGTACGATGTCCACGCCGCTGGTCATCGACGGCAGTTTGCCGCCGATCTGGGCACGCAGACGCGGCAGCAGCAAGTCCTGCTGGTGCCAAAACACCGAACCGCCCATGCTGATGCGCTGCACATCGAGCGTGGTCATCAGGTTGAACAACAGCCGGCCCATGACATAGCAAAGCCCATCGACAATTTCCAGCGCATCGACCTGCCCTGCGCGCGCCGCCGTGAATAAATGTGCCGCGTCGCTAAACCCCTGGCCCCCAAAGCGCCGGGCAATCGCGTTACCGGCGATCAGCCCTTCCACATCACCGATATTGCCGCAGCCGCACAGCGCGTCCGTGTTGTCGCTTACAAAGCTATGTCCCCAGTGGCCGGCATTGCCGTTCTTGCCACGCAAAGCGCGGCCATCCACGCACACGCCCACGCCGATGCCCGTGCTCCAGGTGACGTATGCGCAATGGTCCAGGCCTTGCAGCGCGCCCCAGCGCCGCTCTGCCTCCAGGGCGCCCACGCCGTCGTTTTCTACGCGCACCTTAGTAAAGGCCTGGCGCAGCGGTGCTTCCAATAGGGCGCTGGTCCAGTCGTTTGGCAGGCCACGGGCTTCGCCGGCCATGCCGCCGCAAATATTGGGTGTGGACAACTCCACCAACCCGTCACGCAAGACAAATGGCCCACAGGAAACAACGCCAACTGCGCCCAAGGCCGCTTTACTGATGCCGCAAAGTGCGCAACCTTGTTCGATCATGCGGATGATTTGCTGCGCCAGCGCATCGGACTGACCGACTTTAGCCGTGGGCTCTGACCATTTGCCGCGTATGCCGCTGGCATCGGCCAGGGTAAGCGCGACTTTAGTGCCGCCAATATCGACGCAGGCAACCGGCGCCATGCCCGCTGGAAAGCTCAGTTGAAAACTTTGGGTTTGTTGATCCATTGAAGTGGGTACTAAAGGGTTACAGCGTCCAATGCTAACGCCCCGCGAGTGATGGCGTTACCGGCAGGTTACTGGCGGGTTACTGGAGTTCTGCTAGTGGCCCGGCGGGCATCCAAGTCCATTCGCTAAAGAAAGAGCCGGCATAAGGAATTTGACGCTGCCCAGCCCTCAATTCATCAGTTCAGCGCCAAACGGGACCGCAAGGCCATGCCGTTTGTAGGCTCACAGCCGGTGCATCCGGTCCCCGTTTGCAAAGCCCAATGGCGTCCACGGCGCGCCTTGGCCTAGTGCGAGCACTTTGAAAAGCTCGCCCATTTCATGCTCCAAGATCAGCGTCTGCGCTGCCGCCCGCACCGGCAACGCGGCCGCCTGCATCAAATCGACGATGCCGCAGTTCATCAGGAAATGCGCTTGGCTGGCGTAGCCCAAGACTTCGAGGCCGGCGTCCTGCGCGGTCAGCGCGATGCCGCTGAAGTTGACGTGCGCGGTAATGTCTTTTTCGCCGACCAGGCCCAGTGGGTCGGTATCGCTTTGGTGGGCGCGGTGGCACATCACCGTGCCTCCGGCGCGCTGCGGGTGGTAGTACTCGCTCTCGCCAAAGCCATAGTCGATAAACAATGCGCAACCGCTGCGCAGTCGCTGCGCCAGCGAGCGAATAAAGGCCTGCCCCTGCGGGTGGATTTCCGTCAGGTAATCGTGCGCGCCATCGGGCTCTACCGGTGGGCGCAGTGTTGTCGGCCTGTCCCGCCAGGCGAAGGCAGGGGTTTGGGCCGGTGCGTCCTTATTTGGTGCTGCGACGCAGACACCGCGCTCCATCCAGATGCCCTCGCAGCGCGCCAGCAGCTGCACTGGCATGGCGTCCAACACCTCATTACCCAACACCACGCCATCGATGTGTGAAGGCCAGGTTTGCGCCCATCGCACCTGGTCGCCAAAAGGCGCCAAGCGCGCTTGTTGGCGCTGCGCCAGCGTGGCGGACAAGTCCACAATCGTGTAGCGACTCACGGACACGCCCATTTCAGCCAAGGCGCTGAGCAATTGTTCGGCCAGCGCGCCGCTGCCCGCGCCGAACTCCCAAATCTCAGTCGTGCCAGTGTGCGCAAGGGCTTGCGCCACCTGTTTGGCGAGGGCGTAGCCAAACAGAGGGCTGATTTCCGGCGCAGTCACAAAATCGCTTCCTTCGCGGCCAGGAAGCTTGCCGAACTTAAGTGAATCCTTGGCGTAATAGCCCAAGCCCGGTGTGTAGAGTGCCAGCGTCATGAAGCGGTCAAAACCGATCCAGCCGCCTTCTGCGGCAATGGCGTCGCAGATCGCCTGTTCTAGAGCGCTAAGGGAGTGAGAGTGCATCGTTAAACTCAGGGGCAACGCCATAGGGCAGGGCAGAGTGGGCCGCATTGTCTCCCATGCGTACAGAGGCGTGCCGCGTTGGCCGCACGGTCTGCAACCATTCGCCACCCCAACTAGGAAAAAACCAGATCACATGCAGGACAGCGTTTTAATCACCGGCGGCGCCCAGCGCCTGGGTCGCGAATTGGTTCAGGCCTTTGCGCGCGCGGGCTGGCATGTCTGGTGCCATTACGGACATTCGGTAGACGCGGCGCAGCAGCTACAGGTTGAACTGCGCGCGCAGGGGCTGGCCGTTGACCTCATCGGCGCGGACCTGTCGCAAGAGACGCAGGTGCTGGCCATGATGGCCCACATCGCGCAGCAACGCGGTCCCTTGCAGTCTGTGGTGAATAACGCCTCCCTCTTCGAGCCCGATACCGGCGCGGACTTTGACCCGGCTTTGCTGCGCAGGCAAATGGAGGTCAATTTGGTGGCACCCCTGCTGCTTGGGCGCGAGCTGGCACGCCAGCAGGCGCAGCGGCCCGATGCCGGTGAAGTGCAGGATGCCTGCCTCATCCATGTGCTGGACCAAAAAGTGTTCAACTTAAACCCAGATTATTTTTCCTACACCAGCACCAAGCTGGCGCTCGAGCGTAGCGTGGACTTGCAGGCGCAAGCGCTGGCGCCGGCGATACGAGTTTGCGGCGTCGCGCCGGGGCTCATTTATCCCAGCGGGCCGCAGTCGCAGGAAAACTTTGCGCGTGCCAGCCGGGTTAACTTGTTGCGCCGCGCCACGCCCCCCAGTGATGTGGCGGCCACCTGCCTGTTTCTGGCGCAGACCCGATCCATTACGGGTGTCACCGTCTGCGTGGACAATGGCCAGCACCTCGTGCCTCTGGCGCGCGATGTCATGTTCGCCACCCAAACCCTTTCGCAGGAAGCACCGCATGCAGAATCTTGAAGCGCAGTTGATGCGTGATTGCCGAAAGCTGTTTTTGCGTGGCTTTGAGTTGCAGGTACGCATTGGCATTCACGACTTTGAATTGCAAGCACCCCAGCGCATGCGTTTTGATGTGGATCTGTATGTACCTTACGCCCACTCCAACCCCACGCAGGACCGTATCGAAGAAATCGTAGATTACGATTTTGTGCGTGACACCATACGCCGCCTGTGCGATGCAGGGCACATCAATTTGCAGGAAACCTTGTGCGATGCGATCGCCCAAGCGTTGCTTGGTAATACGCAGATCTCTGCTGTCCGTGTGAGTACCTGTAAACCCGATGTGTACCCGGATTGCGACGCTGTTGGCGTGGAAGTTTTTCTTCTCCGGGATCAGGCGTAAGGTGCCTGGGCGTTCCCTCACTTACTAGGAAGTATCCATGGCGACATCCTCTGCCGCTCCTTTTCGGGGCAAGCAAACCTTGACTTTGACCGGCCTTCGGTTCGAGGCCAACCTAGGCATTCTCGAATCCGAGCTGCTGGCACCCCAGCCCATCCAGGTCGATGCCGAGTTGCATTTAGGCGCCCAGCCATTGCTGCCTGAGGACGACGATATCAACCACGTGCTGGACTACCGCAAAGTGCGCCAGATCATCATCGCTGAATGCACTGCCGAGCACGTTAACCTGCTCGAAAGCCTCATCGGCAAACTGGCTAACCGTTTGTTGCAATTGCCGGGCGTAGTAGGTGTGCGTGTGAAAATCGCGAAGTTAAAAATCTTTGACGATTGCGAAGTAGCCATCCGGGTGGAAACCGGCCAGTGGTAAACCAAGGAAGTGCAATGTTGACCGAAGCCCCAGCCCCTGTCCAAGAAAAAAGCGTTCAGGACGCCGCGCCCAAAGTGCGCGATGCGGCAGAGCGTGCCGCCCATGAAGCCCACAAGTTGGAAAAACGCCTGTGCCGTCAGGTGGGCCAGGCCATCATGGACTTTGGCATGATCGAAGAGGGCGACCGGGTCATGGTCTGCGTCTCGGGCGGTAAAGATAGCTACGGCATGCTCGACATCTTGCTCAAAATGCAGCAGCGAGCGCCCATCAATTTTGAACTCATTGCTGTCAATTTGGATCAAAAGCAACCCGGTTTTCCCGACCATGTGTTGCCTGCCTACCTCCAGCAATTAGGTGTGCCATTTCATATCGAGACGCAGGACACCTACAGCATTGTCAAAAAAGTGATCCCCGAGGGCAAGACCATGTGCAGCCTGTGCAGCCGCTTGCGCCGTGGTATTTTGTACCGCGTGGCTGATGAATTAAAAGTGACCAAAATCGCGCTTGGCCACCACCGCGACGACATGTTGCAAACCTTTTTTCTGAATATGTTTTTTGGCGGAAAACTCAAAGGCATGCCGCCCAAACTGGTGAGCGATGACGGTGGCCATATCGTCATCCGACCGCTAGCCTATGTGGCTGAAAAAGACCTCACGCGTTGGGCTGAGCAACGGCAGTTTCCCATCATCCCTTGCACCTTGTGTGGCAGCCAGGAAAACCTGCAACGCAAACAAATCGGCAATATGCTGCGCGACTGGGAAAAGCAATACCCGGGCCGTGTTGAAAGCATGTTTACCGCTTTACAAAACGTAGTGCCCTCGCATTTGATGGATACCAAGCGCCACGATTTCAAAAATATCCAGACCACCGGCGTACCGCAGGCCGACGGCGACAAAGCCTTTGACGCCGAGGAACTGCCCGCCCTCCCATTGCATGGCCTGCCCGCGCTGGGTGCGGTGCAATGGACTAGCAACTAAGGGTCAGGTACGCGTCTATGCGGTTGGTTTTTCGGATTTGTTTGCTGGTGTGCTTAGCTGCAATGGCCGGCTGCGCGAGTACCCGGCTCATCGACAGCGAAGTGCGTAGCTTTCGCAATGGCACGGTGGAATTGGCTGCAGCCAGCTACCAGTTCGAGCGCCTGCCCTCACAGCAGGCGGATCCGGCGGCGCAAGCACAGCTTGAAAATTGGGCCATGCCGGTTTTGCAGCGCATGGGTTTAACGCTAGCCAGCCAGGCACCGCGCTACACCGTGCAACTGGCAGTGGCCACCGAGCAGGTGCTGCGCAGCGACGCGAGTTTTAGGCGTCGTTGGGGATTTTTGGGTGGTTCTCCTTTATTCGGGCAGCCACCTTTACTCATGCCACTGGAGCCCACGCTCTTTCGCTTCCAGGTACAAGTGCTGGTGCGTGATGCGCTCAGCCGCGAAGTGGTGTACGAGGCCTCTGCCCAGCATGCTGGCCCTTGGAGTGACCAGGCTCAGATCCTGCCGGCCGTATTGCTGGCAGCGATGCGCGACTTTCCGCAGGGCACTGCCGGCCCTAGCAGCGTGAAGGTGGAAATCGGGCCCGGCGGTATGGAGGTGCGTCCATGAACACCAACGCCGTGTCCAGCCAATCGCCTACCCGTATTACAGCCGTGCGCCATGGCGAAACCGCGTGGAATGCCATCATGCGCTTGCAAGGGCAGCTCGATATTGATCTCAATGATTTGGGCCGCTGGCAGGCTGAACGAGCGGGCGCCGCCTTGGCCGATAGCGCGCTGCAAGTGATTTACAGCAGCGACCTCTGCCGTGCCCACAACACCGCCCAAGCGATTGCCCGCCACAGTGGGATCGCGGCGCCCGAAATCCGCATTCACCATGGCTTACGCGAGCGCTGCTTTGGCCGGTTTGAAGGCCTCACCTATGCGCAAGTAGGTGAATTGCATCCCGAAGACGCACTGCGCTGGAAACAGCGCGACCCCGAGTGGGCGCCACCTGGCGGCGAAAGCCAAACGGAGGTGTTTGCCCGCGTACACGCTGCGCTAGACCAGATTGCCGCACAACACGCGGGTGAGCATATTGCGATCGTGACCCATGGCGGTGTGCTAGATGTGTTTTACCGATTAGCCACCGGCCAGAGCATTAGCGCTGCACGCACCTGGGATCTGGGCAATTGCGCCATCAACCGCCTGCTTTGGACGCCGCAAGCCCTGACCTTGGTGGGGTGGGCCGACACCGGACACCTGGATCAAGGTCCGCGTGATGAATTCGGTGCTTAGGGTGCCCACACTTTGCTACAGGGTTTATCCCACTGCCTGAGCCGGCTTGATTGCCCACAATAAGCCCATGTCCAAAATCATTGTTTTTGCTTTTCCCGTGTTTCTCGCAGCTATGGCCTTGGAAATCTGGTGGGGCCGGCGTAAGCGTACCGTTGGCGGTCAGGAGCGCAGTACCTATGCCTTTAGCGACACGCTCAATAGTCTGAGCCTTGGCCTGCTCAGCCAAGTCGTCGGTGTGTTGGCCAAATTCATCGGCATTGCGGCGTATGCCTGGGTGTTTGAGCGCATCGCTTTGTTTCCAGAGGCTGATGTGTGGAACCATTGGTACGGCTGGCTTGGTGCCCTTTTGCTGTACGACTTTTGCTACTACTGGCTGCACCGCGCCGGACATGAGGTGGCTATCTTTTGGGCCGCCCATGTGGTGCACCATCAAAGCCAGGAATACAACCTGTCCACTGCCTTGCGCCAGACCTCCAGTGGTGGGCTATTGGGCTGGTTGTTTTACCTGCCGTTGGCGCTGCTAGGCGTGCCGCCGCTTTTATTTGGCATCGTGGCGCTGGTCGATTTGCTCTACCAGTTTTGGGTGCATACCGAGCATGTAGGCAAGCTCGGCTGGTTTGACCGTGTGTTTTGTTCGCCCAGCAACCACCGCGTGCACCACGCCGTGAACGACGGCTATGTGGATCGCAACTACGGCGGCATTCTGGTCGTCTGGGACCGGCTGTTCGGAACATTCCAAGAAGAACACGAACGCTGCGTGTACGGCACGCGTTCGCCGCTCAATAGCTGGGACCCGCTGTGGGCCAATCTGGAGGTGTATGCCAACTTGTGTGTCACCGCCTGGCATGCGCCACGCTGGCGCGATAAGGTGGCTGTCTGGTTCAAACCGCCGGGCTGGCAGCCTGTCGGGGTAGCGCCTAAATCTCCCTTTGACATC
>CAMDHL010000057.1 GCA_945898105.1 Comamonas sp. lk
CAGCGCGCTCGCATCCCCGCGAGCGCAAGCGCCTTTTTGGTGGTGGATGCGCAGGACGCCAAAGCCGTGCCACGCTTACAGCACCGCACTGAAGCGTCCATGCAAGCGGCCTCGGTCATCAAGTTGCTCACCACTTATGCGGCGCTGGACTTGCTGGGCCCCGCCTTTAGCTGGAGTACCCCGGTGTATGTCGATGGCCCGGTGCGCGACGGCACGCTAACAGGTAATTTGTACATCCAGGGCCAGGGCGATCCTCAACTCGTGATGGAGCGTCTGTGGCTGCTGCTGCGCCGGCTGCAGGCCTTGGGCATTACCCGCATCAGCGGCGACATCGTGCTGGACAACAGCGCGTTTTGGGTGCCTGACCAGGACCCGGCCGCTTTTGACGGCGAGCCACTGCGCCCCTACAACGCCCGGCCAGAGGCGCTGCTCATCAATTACAAATCCGTCGTGATGACTTTCACGCCCGAACCCGCAGGGAACGGGGCGCGGGTCCAATACGACCCACCTTTGTGGGGCGTGCAGACCCAGGACAGCGTGCCGCAATCTAATGGCGCTTGCATCGACTACCGCGCGGGCTTGAAGGCTGATTTTTCCGACCCCTTGCGCATTCGCTTTGGCGGCGCCCTGCCCGCCTCCTGCGGCGAAAAAAGCTGGTCCATTGCTTATGCCGACCCGGTCAACTATGCCCCGCGTGCAGTGCAAGGCCTGTGGCGCAGCATGGGCGCGGGCCTGGACGGTAGCGCACGCTGGGGCACGGTGCCTGCCAAGTTGATGGAAGCCAAGCCCCTGCTGGAGTGGCGCTCGCCGCCACTGGCCGAGGTGGTGCGCGAAATCAACAAGTACAGCAACAACGTCATGGCCCAGCAAGTCTTTTTGACACTGGGACGCGAGGGCGGCAATGGCACGGCGCGGGCTGAACAATCGCGCGCCGTTTTGCAAAAGTGGTGGGAAACACGTATCGGCAGCGACGACGCGCCGCTAGTAGACAACGGCGCAGGCCTGTCGCGCACCGAGCGCGTCAGCGCCAACGCCCTGGGTCTTTTGCTGCAACACGCTTACCGCTCCCCCTTGATGCCGGAGCTGCTCGCATCACTACCCATTAGTGGCATTGATGGCACGCTGATACGCTCCAAAGCGCGCGCTGCGGGCAGTGCCCACCTGAAAACCGGCAGCATTCAGGGCGTCAACGCCATCGCGGGCTATGTCGATTCCGCCAGCGGCAAGCGTTATGCCGTGGTCGCCTTAATTAACCATGCCAATGCGGCAGCCGCCCGACCCGTTCTGGACGCGTTGGTGGATTGGTCAGCGCAGGACAAATAAATACTCTTTATGAACATCACCGACACCATAGGCACCGTAGGCGCCACCCTGACCACGGTCGCCTTTCTGCCTCAGGTCTGGCACACCTTCCGCACCAAGGACGTCAGCGGCATCTCGCTTGGCATGTACACCGTGCTGACCATCGGCATCGCGCACTGGGTGGTCTATGGCTGGCTGCTAACGGCCTGGCCGGTCATCATCGCGAACGGCATCACCCTCTCATTAGCACTAGCGATTTTGCTGATGAAGTTGCGCTACCGGATAACTGGCAACCTCGAATAATGAAAATATCAGTGAGCGCTCGCGACTGATAGACACCCGCAACGGCCCTGATCTCCTGATAGCCACTAGGCTGCAAAAACAAGTCGGGCGGCGCCTAATCCGGCAAAACTTGCCTAAATGGCGGTCGACTCCCAAAAATCGCCGACCCGACCCGCACCATGGTGCTGCCGGCGTGGATGGCCGCTTCCAGATCCGCGCTCATGCCCAAAGACAAGGTATCCAAGGCAAATCCGGCGCCTTTGAGCTGCTCGAAAAGGGCCCTGGTACGGAGGTGGACGGCCAGTGCAGCGGCAAAGTCAGGGGCGGGCTCCGGAATGCTCATGATGCCGCGCAATCGCAAACCGGGCAAAGCAGCGATCTGTGTCGCCAATTCGATTGCTTGCTCTGGCATCACCCCGGCCTTGGTCGGACCGCCATCTACATTGACCTGGATACAGACCTGCAAGAGCCCATGCGCCGGGTCACGCTGCTCACTCAAACGCTGTGCAATCTTGAGACGATCCACCGAATGTACCCAGTCGAAATGCGTGGCAACCAGCCGGGTTTTGTTACTCTGCACCGGGCCTATGCAATGCCACACAAGAGGCATTGCGCTCAGGGTGACGATTTTGTCCACCCCTTCTTGAATGTAGTTCTCCCCAAAGTCCCGCTGGCCGGCCGTATGGGCCTCTTCAATCGCCGACGCCTCGAAGGTTTTAGATACAGCCAAAAGTTGGACGGATGCCGGATCGCGGCCCGCTGCCAGGCAAGCGGCAGCAATTCGCGCACGAACAGCCAGCAAATTTCTTTCAATTTCAAGCATATCTTTAAATTAATTATTTAAAAATCATTATTATTTTGATTTTTAATTTAATATTCGGGTTTTTCACCCAGGAAAGCGCGATGGAAATTACCCAACTACTGGCTTTCAGCGTGAAAAATAAGGCCTCTGACTTGCATCTCTCGGCAGGCCTGCCGCCTATGTTACGTGTTCACGGCGATGTACGCCGCTTGAACCTGCCAGACCTTTCGCACAAAGAAGTGCTGGACATGATCTACGACATCATGAGTGACAGCCAGCGCCAGCGCTTTGAAGAAAAGCTGGAGGCAGATTTTTCATTCGAAATTGAAGGCTTGTCGCGGTTCCGGGTCAACGCGTTCAACCAACTGCGGGGCGCGGGCGCTGTATTTAGAGCGATTCCCAGCAAAATTTTGAACTTAGACCAGCTCAATGCACCAGCGATTTTTGCAGAGATCGCTGTCAAACCGCGCGGCCTGGTGCTGGTCACCGGGCCTACTGGCTCAGGTAAATCGACCACACTGGCGGCCATGGTTAACCACCTCAACGAACATGAGCACGGCCATATCCTGACCATTGAAGATCCGATCGAATTTGTGCATTTATCCAAAAATTGTCTGATTAATCAACGTGAGGTGGGGCCGCATACACATGGATTTGCAGAAGCGCTGCGCTCCGCACTGCGCGAAGATCCGGACGCTATTTTGATCGGTGAGTTGCGGGATCTGGAAACCATCCGTCTTGCCCTTTCGGCAGCGGAGACTGGGCACTTGGTATTTGGTACTTTGCACACATCCAGCGCCGCCAAAACCATAGACCGCATCATCGACGTGTTTCCGGGCGATGAAAAGGAAATGGTAAGAGCCATGCTTTCCGAGTCTTTGCAGGCGGTAATTTCGCAAACACTATGCAAAGTAGTGACCAATGACGGGCGCATAGCGGCGCATGAAATCATGCTGGGAACCAATGGCATTCGCAACCTGATCCGTGAAGGCAAAGTCGCACAAATGTATTCGGCCATTCAAACCGGCAATGCGGTAGGCATGCAAACGCTAGATCAAAACCTGCTAGCCCTGGTCCGTAGTAACAAGATCAGTAGAGCGGAAGCGCGCAGCAAAGCAAAAATGCCTGAGGCATTTAATGCCTAGCCATCAGCGGTCTTAGTTCCATCATCATCATTTTTTTGGGAGATGCAATATGACACGCGATCAAGCATCACAGCTTTTCGTTGACATGCTCGCGCTAATGCATACGCATCGTGCCAGCGACTTGTTTATCACCGCGGATTTTCCGCCTGCACTCAAGATTGATGGCGTCATCACCAAGGCATCGCCTCAATCCTTATCCTCTGAAGACACCGCCATGCTGGCACGCACGCTCATGACCGAGCGGCAGTTCGCCGAGTTTGAGCGCACTAAGGAGTGCAATTTCGCAATTGCACCTGCCGGTTTGGGGCGTTTTCGGGTTAGCGCCTTTGTCCAACTGGGGAAAATCGGTATGGTGCTTCGGAGCATACCGACGACGCCACCGACGATCGACGAGCTGCAATTGCCATCGGCGCTCAAGGAGGTATCCATGAACAAGCGCGGTCTGTGCATCGTGGTGGGTGCGACAGGCTCGGGCAAGTCAACCACCCTGGCGGCGATGCTGGACTGGCGCAATAGTCATTCTTTTGGCCACATCGTCACCATCGAAGACCCGGTTGAGTTTGTACACCCGCATAAAAACTGCATCGTGACGCAGCGCGAAGTGGGGCTGGACACCGAGAGCTGGGAGAGCGGTTTACGCAATAGCATGCGCCAGGCACCCGATGTCATCGTGTTTGGCGAGTTGCGTGATCGCCAGACTGTGGAATTGGTGATCGATTTTGCAGAAACCGGGCATTTTTGTATCGCTACCTTGCACGCCAATAGCACCAACCAGGCTCTGGACCGGATCATCAATTTCTTCCCGGAAAGCCGCCGTAATCAGCTCTTGCTCGATTTGTCACTCAACTTACGGGCTTTGGTGTCGCAACGCCTGCTCCCCAAAGCGAAAGGCAAAGGCCGTGTTGCGGCAGTGGAGATTTTGCTGGCCTCACCCATGATTGCAACATTGATCAAAAAGGGGGACGTCGAGGAGATCAAAGAAGTCATGAAAAAAAGCACTTCCAATGGCATGCAGACTTTTGATCAGGCACTTTTTCAACTGCATCAAAAAGGCCTCGTCAGCTACGAGGAAGCTATGCGCAACGCAGATTCATCCAACGATTTGCGGCTGGAAATCAAGTTGCGGGGTAAGGATGAGGGCGCGTCGCGTTTGGACGCCGGGACGCAAGGATTGGTAATCGTCTAAAGTGTGGGCTTTGTCACGCTCGCACCCAAGGACCTGTGTATGACCCAAAGCGCTTCCGTCAATGCCAAAACCTATTCCAGCACTCCAGCCAGACGCGTCGCGTTTTTGGGTTTGGGCGTCATGGGCTTCCCCATGGCGGGACATTTGGCCATGGCAGGCCACCAAGTGCGGGTGTACAACCGCAGTGCGGCTAAATCGCAAGCATGGCTGCAAGAATTTTCGGCAAATGGCAGCGCTTTAGGCGCCCATACCAGCGCCCCTACGCCTCGTGAGGCAGTGCAAGGCGCTGACATCGTGTTTTGCTGCGTAGGCAATGACGATGATTTGCGCAGCGTGGTGCTGGGCGAGGACGGCGCATTTAAGGGCATGCGGTCCGACAGCGTCCTCGTAGACCACACCACCGCCTCGGCAAAGGTCGCCCGTGAATTGTTCGCCAGCGCCCAGGCGCTCGGGCTCCACTTTATCGATGCACCGGTCTCAGGGGGTCAGGCAGGCGCACAAAATGGCATGCTCACGGTGATGTGCGGTGGAGAAGACAAGGCCTTTGACGCGGTGCAATCAACAGCCATGGCTTTTTCGCGTGCATTTACCCTTCTGGGCGAAAGCGGTGCGGGCCAGCTGGCCAAGATGGTCAACCAGATTGCCATTGCGGGACTGGTTCAGGGTCTGAGCGAAGCCGTTGCCTTCGGCCAAAAAGCGGGGCTCGATATGGACCAGGTGCTGGACGTTATTGGTAAAGGCGCTGCCCAAAGTTGGCAAATGGACAACCGTGGGAAAACCATGGTGGCCAATAAATTCGATTTTGGTTTCGCCGTAGATTGGATGCGCAAAGACCTTGGCCTGGTGCTTGACGAAGCCAAGCGTAATGGCGCACGCCTACCGGTTACGGCCTTGGTGGACCAGTTTTACGCAGATGTACAAAATATGGGTGGTAGGCGCTGGGACACTTCCAGCCTGATCAAGCGACTGAAATAAGCGTAGAGAGGGCCCCGACCTTCCCGATCGCTTGGAAATCAGCCACGCATAGCGGATAACCGAATTCAAATCGGCTAATGAAGCACTAGCCGACTTAGGATCTGAGCTTATTTAGCCGGCGCGGGCTGTATATTGGCCAGTTCATCATCTGTGATAGTTTCGTGCACCAAAACGACTTTCTTCACGCCGTTCACACCGCTCGCCAAACTTGAAACACGCTTGGCCTCACGTGCGGTGATGCGTCCCATGACATAGACAGTCCCCCGCTCGGTCACGATCTTGAAAGCGTTGGTGAACAAATCTTTGGCATCCAGCAATTCCGCCTTGATACGCCCGGAAATTACCGCATCGCTGGTGCGCTCGGACAGGGTGGAAATCGGGGTTGCACCGACTTCGTTCCATACTGCATTGATGTTGTCGATATTCTTGGCAATGTCAGCCACGCGTTCTTTATCCTGCGGGTCAGGTGTTTCGCCAGTGAGCAAAACTTTACGGTTGTAGCTAGACACATTCACATGCGCACGCTCGCCTAGCGCATCACGAATGCGGCTGCTGACCTTGAGCTCGATCGACTGATCCTCCAGCATCGCCCCCGAGGTGCGCCGATCCACTGCAACCATGCCAGTCATATAAGCACCGCCAGCTACCAGAGGAAGGCATGCACTCAAGGGCGCAATACCGACTAGCAACAAGGTACACAGAGTCAAATAACGGATCAAAGATGTCATAAAGCACTTTCCTGTTCGCCCATCAATTGGGCATCTACGCCATCGCAAATGCAATGGAGCGTCAAAATATGAACTTCTTGCACGCGTGCGGTACGTTCGTGTGGCACACAAATATGCACATCCGTATCACGCAAAGCCCTGCCTATATTGCCGCCGCCTCGGCCCGTCAAGGCCACCACCACCATATCGCGCTGGTGCGCCGCTTCGATAGCCGCCAAAACATTGGCCGAATTGCCGCTGGTAGAAATCGCCAGCAGGACATCACCGGCTTGCCCCAGCGCTCGCACCTGGCGCGAAAAAATCGAATTGAAATCGTAATCGTTGGCAATCGCGGTAATGATAGACGTATCGGTCGTCAAGGCGATGGCGCCTAGCTCGGGCCGTTCGCGCTCAAAACGCCCCACAAATTCTGCCGAAAAATGTTGTGCATCGGCCGCCGATCCGCCATTGCCGCAAGCGAGCACTTTGCCGCCGCTGGTCACGCTGGCCAATATGGCGCCGATAGCCTGTGCAATAGGTTTACTCAGCACCTGAGCCGCTTGGTACTTCAGGTCGGCACTGTCGATAAAGTGTTGTTCGATGCGTTGTTCAAGCATGCCCTGATGATAACTCCCATGAACAAAGCCCCACAGACGTCACCAATAGTCCTCGCAGCAGACCGCATACACGAAAGTATTGGCGAACTGCGACTTATGGCGAGGCTTGCCCTAGCCCGCATCGAAAGCGCCTGGCAGCCAGTGCACGCCATCGTTATCAATTTCCACCACGTCAAAGCGGCATGGGGGCAGTCGACTAATGCCCAGCAAGTAGTGCTGCGCGGCACGTACTATGCGTTTTTGTTTTACCCATCCGACACTGGCCGCTGCGCCGCCATGGCGGGTGCTCAGGCGCTTACGCACCTCCACAAACACCAGCGTACCGTCGGGTCCACGCATCACCAGGTCAATCTCACCACCGCCGCGCCCTGGTGTCCGATAATTGCGCGTCAGCAGTCGCAGGCCCCTGTCCTGCAAAAACTGCAGGGCTTCGTCCTCGGCGGCATCGCCGATTTTTTTGCTGCTAGGCTGCGCGCTTGGCGCCCCAAGGAAACCCTTGCGTGATTGCATTATTTGACTCCGCCCTGAAAGCCGCCCACGAAGCGGCCGGTGCCCAGGATTATCCGAAAAGTGCGCTCTATGTGGTGGCCACGCCTATCGGAAATCTGGCCGACATAAGCCTGCGTGCCTTGCATGTGCTGGCGCTGGCGGACCACATCGCCTGTGAGGACACACGTCACACCCGCACCCTGTTGCGCACCTACGGCATCGATAAAAGTAGTGCGCAATTGCTTGCCTTGCACCAGCACAACGAGGCACAAGCGGCCCAAAGTGTGATCGATTTGCTGCGCCAGGGCGCGCGCGTGGCCTGCGTTAGCGATGCGGGTACGCCCGGTATCAGCGACCCCGGCGCACGCCTGGTGGCGCAAGTACGCGCGCAGGGCTTGAGAGTCCTGCCCTTACCCGGCGCCAGCAGCGTGACAGCCTTGCTAAGCGCAGCCGGCGCGGTGCAAAGCGGCGAAAGTGATTCAGGCTTTGTATTCGCGGGATTTTTATCGAGCAAAACCGGCGAGAGGACCCAGGCGCTGCAGGCGCTGGCAGCACAATCGCGCGCCTTCGTGCTGCTGGAGGCTCCGCACCGCATGCAAGCGCTTGCGCAGGCACTGGCCGACCTGGGAGCGCGCACACTGACTGTTGGCCGCGAACTGAGCAAGCAGTTTGAAGAAATCTCCAGCATGCGCGCCGATGCACTTGGCGACTGGCTGGCCGCTGACAGCATGCGTTTGCGCGGTGAATTCACTTTGGTGGTGCACGCCCCCGAAGCGCCACTGGAGACAAAGCAGGACGATCGGATCCTGCGCTTGTTGCTGGCCGAGCTGCCCTTAAAAACCGCCGTAAAGTTGGCCGCCGAAATCAGCGGCGAAGCGCGTAATGCGCTCTACGAACGAGCCCTCGCGCTGAAACAGCAGGACGCCGGATAAACCTTTATTACCTATTTAGGCGAACGTGGCTGCGCGCTTAAATGCGCCTTGCCAATTCAGCTGCTTTTCCGGTATAGCTTCCTGGCGTCATGGCCAGCAAGCGCTGCTTTTCTTCCTCCGGTATCGCCAATCCGGCGATAAAGCCTTGCATCAGTTCGCGCGTCATGGCGGCGCCGCGCGTAAAGTTTTTTAGCTGCTCGTAGGGCTGGGGTAGGCCATAGCGGCGCATCACAGTTTGGATTGGCTCAGCCAGCACTTCCCAGGAAGTGTCCAGATCGGCAGCAATCGCTGCAGTGTTGATCTCCAGCTTGCCCAGTCCGGTTTGCATGGACTGGTAAGCCAGCAAGGCATAACCCAGCGCTACGCCCATATTGCGCAGCACGGTGGAGTCGGTGAGGTCGCGCTGCCAACGGCTAATAGGCAGTTTTTCGCTCAGGTGGCGCAACAGTGCATTGGACAGGCCTAAATTGCCCTCGGCATTTTCAAAATCAATCGGGTTGACCTTGTGCGGCATGGTGCTCGAACCCACTTCACCGGCGCGCAGCTTTTGCTTGAAATAACCCAGGGACACATAGCCCCAGACATCGCGCGACCAGTCGATCAGTATGGTGTTGGTGCGGGCCACGGCATCAAATAATTCGGCCATGTAGTCGTGTGGCTCAATCTGAATACTGTAAGGCTGGAACACCAGACCCAGGCCACGCGGCTCAGGCTCTTCCACTACGCGACGGGCAAAGCCCTCCCAGTCAAAGTCGGGCCAGGCAGATAGATGCGCGTTGTAGTTGCCGACTGCACCATTCATCTTGCCCATAATTTGTACGTTGGCAATGCGCTCGCAAGCAGCCTGCAAGCGAACTACTACGTTTGCAATTTCTTTGCCTACCGTCGTCGGACTGGCGGTCTGGCCATGGGTGCGGCTGAGCATCGGCACATCGGCATACGCATGCGCCATATCGCGCAGCATCAAAACCAGGCGGTCTAACTGCGGCAGCAACACAATGCCACGCGCCGCGCGCAATTGCAAAGCATGGCTGGTGTTGTTGATGTCTTCACTGGTGCAGGCGAAATGCACAAACTCTGCGGCAGCCAGCAACTCTGGGCGCGCCTCGAATTTGGACTTGAGCCAATACTCCACCGCCTTTACATCGTGGTTGGTAGTTTTTTCTATCTCTTTGATGGCCTGGCCGTCGGCTACCGAAAAGTTTTTCACGAGACCAAGCAGGTACTTACGTGCGCCCGTGCTGAGCGGCTTGAATTCTTCAAATCCCGCGTCACTCAAAGCAATAAACCAGGCGATTTCCACCTGAACGCGGCGCTGCATGTAGCCCAATTCGCTCATCAAAGGACGCAGGTCAGATAGCTTGCTGGCATAGCGCCCATCCAAGGGGCAAATCGCATCGATAGGGGGAAAATTCATGTCGTAATTGTAGGCTTATCGCCCTGTATAGAATGCCCCTCCCTAGATGGAATTAGTGAACGATATGAAATTGATAGGCTCTACGTCCAGCCCCTATGTGCGCAAAGTGCGTATCGTCATGGCTGAAAAAAAGCTCGATTACGCATTTGTGACCGAGGACGTCTGGGCCGCGAGCACCACCATCGGCCAGTCCAACCCCCTGGGCAAAGTGCCCTGCCTGATCATGGAAGGTGGCGAAGCTTTGTTTGACTCGCGCGTGATTGTGGAATACCTTGATGCGCTCTCGCC
>CAMDHL010000058.1 GCA_945898105.1 Comamonas sp. lk
ATCTTCAGCGCGCAGCACGGTTCTTGGAATGCGGTTAAGCCCCGTGGCGCGCGCGTCATGGTCACTTACCTGGATGACAAAGGCAATGCAGCCAAAAGTGAACCTTTTGCTGAAGGCTGGATGACTCCAGCGGGCTACTACCTGGGCCGACCGGCAACGGTCCGGTCCTTTTTTCATGCTGGGCGCGAAAAGATTCCGGGCGCGATTTAATGTTCAGAACCCGACGGCGCTAAGCGCCCGCCCCGGTGCCTCGCCCGGTTTTAGGCACGTGTCGGCAACCAGCTACCCAAAGCAAAGACGGAATTGGGCGCGTTGGGCTTGGACAAGGTGGGCGCTGCTTGCTTTAGCAGGCTCTTTTTACCGGGCTTGCGCGCTTGCACCTTAAAGCCTTTGGCTTTTTGCTCCAAGGCCAGTGCGCGCAGGCTGATGGATTTCATGTGCTCCAACATGGCGCTGTGTAATTGCTCGCACAGGGCCTGGGTCATGTCACCTCGTGCGCTTTCAGCGGGTGCTGCTGCTTCTTCAATCGCGATCACGATGTCAGCCACCGAAATGGCGTCGCCACGAAAGCCCAGCGTGTAGCCGCCGCCCGGTCCACGGGTGCTCTCCACCAGGCCGTGCTGGCGCAGCTTGGCAAAGACCTGCTCCAGGTAGGAAAGGGAAATGCCATGGCGGCCAGCCAACTCGCTCAGCGCCACCGGGCAATCGGGCTGGCGCAGGGCCAGATCAATCATGGCGTTGATCGCAAAACGGCCACGGGTACTCAATCGCATACATAGTCCTTTTCGTCTAGCGCACAGGGCGTGCAAATCCAGCGCGCTTACGCGCCGGGAGAAACCAGACTGTAAAAACCTTTATGCTTCGTGTAAATTCGTATTTTTAAGATTTTCACTTCGGTTTATACGAACTAAATTCAATTCCGCCCCTGTGTCGGACAGCAATTGCAAAGGCGTCTCATGAACTTTAAACATCTTTATTACTTTTGGGTTACCGCTAAATCTGGCGGTGTGATGCGGGCTGGCGAGCAACTGCACACCACA
The DNA here is from genome assembly GCA_945898105.1 of Comamonas sp. lk. Lineage (GTDB taxonomy): Bacteria > Pseudomonadota > Gammaproteobacteria > Burkholderiales > Burkholderiaceae_C > Allorhodoferax. The sequence continues at coordinate 1,041 of CAMDHL010000058.1, forward strand.
CCGCAAACGCTTTCCGGCCAGATCCACTTGCTGGAAGACTGGCTGGGCCGCAAGCTATTCAAAAAGAGCGGCCGTAATCTGGAGCTCACCGAACACGGACGCCTGGCTCTGAGCTATGCCGACCAGATATTCACCCTGGGCAATGAGCTGGAGTCGGCCGTGCGCCAGGCCCATGGCGGCGCGCCGGTGCTGGAATTTCGGGTCGGTGTCGCCGATTCGGTCAATAAATCCGTGGCTTACCGGCTGTTGGAGCCGGCGCTGGCGGTGCCCGCACCTGTGCGTATGGCTTGCAGCGAAGGCAAGTTCCCTGATCTTTTGTCGCAGTTGGCGCTCAACCGCCTGGACTTGGTGATTGCCGACGAGCCTATGTCGCGGCGCATCAATGTGCGCGCGTTCAACCATCCCCTCGGGCGCAGCAGCATGTCCTTTATGTGCACCTCGGCGGTGGCTGCCAACTTGCATGGATCCTTCCCGCAGTGTCTCAATGCTGCGCCCCTGCTGATTCAGGGCGCACAGGCCTCGGTGCGCCAGCAACTCGAAGCTTGGTTCACCCGCCACAACATTGCCCCGCGCGTGATCGGCGAATTCGACGACGGCGCCTTGATGACCGCTTTCGGGCGCGAAGGCCGTGGTGTATTCATGGTGCCCGGCGTGATGGAGCAGGAAACGGCATCCCAATTCGGTGTGCAGTGTGTTGGGCGTAGTGATGAGCTGGTAGAAGAATTTTTCGCCGTATCGGTGGAGCGTCGCATCACGCACCCCTGCGTGCTGGCGATTACCGACGCGGCGCGCGGGCAGCTCTTTAGCTAGCCCCAGGTGAGTGTCCATGCATCATCGACGCCTATACTGGAACGCTCCATGACATCCTTTGCCAGTCCGTGCGCGTAGGCACCGCCCCCTCATTGATACGTCGCGCTCTGGCCCGCTTGGACCTGGCACGCCGCCATGCGCGCATGCGCATGTTTTTGCTGCCGCCGGTTTGGCGAGGCATGCTGTGGGTGGCGGCCAGCGGTATTGTGTTTACCTTGCTGAACACGGTTGTGCGCAGCATCACCCTTTCGCTCGATCCCCTTCAAGCGCAGTTTTTGCGCTACCTTGCGGGTACGCTGGTGATACTGCCTTTAGTGTTGCGCCAAGGCTACGCTGCCTACCGGCCAGTGAACATGGCCGGGCAGTGGTGGCGTGGTGCAGTGCATACCTTGGGCCTGGTGTTCTGGTTTATCGCCTTACCACGCATAGGCTTGGCCGACATGACGGCCATTGGCTTTACCGGCCCCATCTTCATCATGATTGGTGCGGCTTGGTTTTTGGGCGAAAAAATGTACGCCGACCGCTGGATCGCCGCCTTGTTTGGTTTTGCCGGGGTGCTGGTGGTGGTCGGTCCGCATTTGTCCGCTTCGGGCGGCATGTATTTCCTGATCATGCTGGCGTCCTCGCCCTTGTTCGCCGCCTCGTTTTTAATGACCAAATCACTTACGCGCACCGAAAGTCCGGGGGCTATTGTGCTGTGGCAAGCGATATCCGTCACTGCGCTCAGCTTGCCACTAGGGCTGTTGCATTGGACCGACCCGACACCGATGCAGTGGCTAGGTTTTTTGGCTGCGGGAGTTTTGGGATCAGGCGCCCATTATTTGTTGACGCGCGGTTTTCGGGTAGCGGACATATCGGCCACGCAGACCTTGCGTTTTCTGGATTTAATATGGGCCTCGGTGATGGGATGGCTGGTCTTTAGTGACGTGCCGAGTCACTCGACCATATTGGGTGCGATGGTGATTCTGGCCTCGACCGTATGGATAGCGCAGCGCGAACGCGGGCGTTAAAGCCTTGCGGGAAAACTAGTTAAGTCACAGCGCATAAAGTGGCGCGATTTCATACACACTAGTGCCGCCCATGCCTGCTCCACATCCAGCCCCTGCCGCTAAAGCAGCTGTTACGCCAGCCGCGCTGCGTCGTATCGCTGATTTGCCAGGCCCCAAAGGCCTTCCGCTTTTAGGCAATGCCTTGCAGTTTCGTTCGCCGAGTCTGCACTTGGAATTGGAAGCCTGGGCTGCGCAATATGGCTCCTACTACCAGTTGCGCGCCGCGGGTCGGCGTATTTTGGTGGTGAGTGATCACCAAGTGGTTGCCTCGGTGTTACGCGATCGACCGGCTGCGTTTAGCCGCACCGCCCGCTTGCGAGAAATCGGGCAAGAAATGGGCCTCAAGCCCGGCGTATTCAGTGCCGAGGGAGAGGACTGGATGCGCCAGCGCCGCATGGTCATGGCAGGTTTTGATCCCGGCCATGTGCGTGCGTATTACCCCGCCTTGGTCAAGGTCGCGCAGCGCTTGGTCACGCGGTGGACACAGGCCGCTCATCGGCAGGAAACCATTGTGTTGCAAAGTGATTTGATGCGCTACACGGTGGACACCATCGCCGGGCTGGCCTTTGGCGCCGAAGTGGATACGCTGGGCGCCGATGGCGACGTGATACAGCAGCATCTGGACAAAGTATTCCCCGCCTTGTTCAGACGCATAACCGCACCGATTCCGCTGTGGCGCATATTTCCTTCGCGCGCCGACCGCGCCTTGGTGCGCAGCATGGTCGAGGTCAACAAAGCAGTTGACAACTTCATCGCACAAGCGCGCTTGCAAATGCAAGCCGAGCCGCAGCGATACACCCAACCTCAAAATTTACTGGAGGCCATGTTGGCCGCTGCTGATCGGCCTGACAGCGGTTTGAGTGATGCCCAAGTCGCTGGTAATGTGATGACCATGCTGCTTGCTGGCGAGGACACCACGGCCAATACGATTGCCTGGATGATTTACTTGCTTTGGACACATCCAGAGGCTTTGGCTAAGGCCTGTGATGAAGTTCGCAGCAAAGTGCGCGATTGTCAGCAACCCAGCATGGACGAAGTCGCCGATTTGGAGTTCATCGAGGCTTGCATCCACGAGACTATGCGACTCAAGCCGGTGGGTCCGCAATTGCCTTTGCAGGCCAATGCCGATGTGTTGGTGGGTGATGTGCAGGTGCCCAGAGGAACGATTGTGATCAACCTGCTGCGACGTGACAGCGTGCGCGAGGATTTGGTTCCCCGAGCGTCTAGGTTTGAGCCCGAGCGCTGGTTGCAATCGGATAACCCCGCCAAGCGCTCATCTACGCCTTTTGGTGCGGGGCCGCGCATTTGCCCGGGCCGCTACCTGGCCATGTTGGAAATGAAAATTGCAATGACCGTGCTGCTGGGTCACTTTGATATTGACTATGTAGGCACTGCCGATGGGCGCCCTCCCCAAGAGCGACTCTCTTTTGCCATGATGCCCGTGGGTTTGCAAATGCGCTTACGCACCAGAGTGCAGGCAACAAACCCCACGGAGTAAGCGCTGTAGCCAAGCTTTTTAGACGCCTCGTAGTCCTTAGAGTTAGTGGCGCTGATAGCTCAGCATGCGACCTTTGTAAGCCGCCAAGGCGGGGGTTGCGGCCAAGGTCAAGGCATATTCTTTGAGGACAAAGCCCTGCGCCGCCATATGCCGGTGAAAGTGGGCGCGGTTGCCCCGGTTGGGGTCCACCACCCATACTTCACAGGCGTTAGCGGCGTGTTCTTCGATGAAGGCGGGTAGGGTGCCCGCCTCGTCGCGTTCGTACAAGATGTCGCTACCCATGATCAGATCAAAACGCCCTTGCACCGGCGCAGCGACGCCAATTCGTGCAGAAGGATTTATCTTGGTTGGCGCTGGGTCGGCGGGTGCCGAAGGCCCTGCATACGCAGGCAACGTGCCCCAGCGGCCATGGCGGTAATGCATTGGAAGCAAGCCATTGAGGCGCAGGTTTTCCAGCATAAAACCGGCAGCCATTGGATGGCAGTCGCTGGCGGTGACATCGGCGCCGCGCCTATGGCCTACCAGGCTGGCCAGTGCCAGTCCGCAGCCCACTTCCAAAATGCGCTCGCCGTCCTGCACCGGTCTTTGGGCCAGGCGCTCAGCCAGGTGCAAGCCCGAGGGCCACAACAACCCGAACAGTGGCCAGGCCGCCGATGAAATGCCCTGCTGTAAAGCCTCGTTATGTGGATCGTGGAATTGTTGCTTGTCTAGCAACGAACGGATGAGAATATTGGCCACCCCTTTGACCGCAATGCTTTCCTGCTTGGTCTGGTATCCGGTAGGTGCGGTGGTGTCTGGCTTGGCGTACATGCCCTATTAAGCGCTTCCAAACTGACAGGGCGCTTGTAACTGCAACGCCGCGTGGCGCAGTGCACCTTGCGATGGCATTTGAAATCGCTCTAAGGTGGGTCGCGTGACTAACCCACTTGCGGCGTGGCGGATTGCGTAGCGCGCATAAAGCGGATGATGTGCTGGGCTACTTCCTCGCCTTTATCTTCTTGCAAAAAGTGTCCGGCGCCGCGAATTTTGAAGTGATCCTGACCTTGCGCGCCAGGCACGCGTTTTTGCCAGACAAACTCGCCATGTTTAGTGACGGGGTCGCGGGTACTGAATAGCGTGAGAAAAGGCTTTTCCCATTGCTTAAACACTTCCCAGGCGGCCAGATTGCGGTCGCGTTCGGGATCGTCGGGCGTCGAGGGTACAAAACCGGGAAAAACGCGCGCGCCCACTTTGTATTTGCGACTAGGAAACGGTGCATCATACGCAGCCTCTTCCGCGGGTGTAAGCCCCTTGTGGCATCCTGTTTTGACAATACGGCCAATCGGAAACCAGGGGCTGTAACGCGCAAATGCACGCCATATTTTGAAGGCCTTTGGCAGGGCATCCATGCCAGTGGGCAGACCGCCGTTGGCTAGCACCACGCGGTCAAAGCGGTCGGGCATTTCCGCCACCACGCGCAGGCCCACCAAAGAGCCCCAGTCTTGGCCGAAAAAAGTCATGTGCTGCAAATCATTGGCTTGCACCCAGGCTTTCATCCATTGCACATGGTTGAAATAAGAATAGTCCGCCGCGTCTTCCAGTTTGTCGGACCTGCCAAAGCCTACGAGGTCGGGCGCTACAACGCGCATTCCGGCCGCCACAAAAACGGGGATCATCTTGCGGTACAAAAAAGACCAAGCCGGTTCGCCATGCATCAGCAGCACCAAGGGGCCGTCCCGCGGGCCTTCGTCGATATGTGCGATCCGCAAAATACCAACTTCGGTGTAACGGGGCTGGTAGGGGAAATCCGGCACGTTGGCAAACCGGGCTTCGGGCGTGCGTAGCACGTCGCCGTGGATCGGCAGTGAGATGGCTTGTTCCATAAAGTTAGGGTACAGGCCCCGCAGTTGAAGCGAGCCACTGTACACCATACACCGGTGCTTGGGGAGCACTTAAACCCCATCGGTGACATTGCCGCATTGGCCTACGGCCGTCTCGCAGAAAGTCAATAGCGTATGGACTGGCCGCTTGTTTGCCAGCGGGCTATTTGGCGCGCTCGTAAAAGGGCATCACCTTGGGCAAATTGGCCTCGATCTCTGCAATGCGCGTATTGCCCGAGGGGTGGGTGGACAACCATTCGGGTGGCGCGCCTTTGTTGTTGGCAGCCATTTTTTGCCATAAGGTCACACCCGCGCGCGGGTCATATCCAGCCCGTGCGGCTAACTCCATACCCACGAGATCGGCTTCGGACTCGTCCTCGCGGCCGAATTTAAGCGTGGCCAAATTGGCGCCGGTTTGTGCTACCGCATCGCCTATCCGTGGGTCGATGCCCAAGAGGCCCGACAGCAAAGAGCCGCCTACGCGCGCCGCAATCCCGGTGGCCTGACCCTTACCCATGCGTTCGCGCGCATGTTCGCGCAAAGCATGGGCGATTTCGTGGCCCATGACCATGGCCACCTCGTCGTCGGTGAGTTGCAGTTTGTTCAGGATGCCGGTGTAAAACGCAATCTTGCCGCCCGGCATGCAATACGCATTGATCTGGTTGGAGCCAATCAGATTGACCTCCCACTTCCATTGCTGGGCGCGCGGATTCCATGCGCTGGCGAAGGGGATGATTTTGTCCATGATGGTGCGCAAGCGCTGCACCTGCGGGTGGTCTGCTGGACCTAAAGCTTGTTGTTTGGAGGCCTGTGCCAAGGTTTGCTGGTACTGAAGTGCTGCGCTGTGCTCGATCTGCTCGGCAGGGACCATCTTGGCAAACACCGAGGTCTCGCCCACTTGCACGCCTTCGCGCGTTTGTGCCTGCACAGTCTGAGCCGCAGGCAGCGCCGCGAGCAGGCACAGCCCGATCCGCGCCATGATGCCGCGTATTCCCGTACCTGTTATTGACCACCCTTGCATCTGCCCAATCTCCTTGCTTGCAGTAGCTATTATTCCCTTATGACTGACCCCACCCTTGCGCCTGCCCCCAATGAGCCTAAAGTCTCCTGGCTACAGACTCTAAAAATTTATGCCGAGCCGGCTTCGCTGCGCATGTTGTCGCTGGGCTTTTCGGCGGGCCTGCCCTTGCTGCTGGTATTTGGCACCCTGAGCTTTTGGCTCCGCGAGGCGGGTATTGACCGCACCACTATTGGCTTTCTCAGCTGGGTGGGCCTGGCCTACGGCTTCAAATGGGTCTGGTCACCTTTGGTTGATCGCATGCCTATTCCCTTGCTCACACGCGCCTTGGGGCGCAGGCGCAGTTGGCTCGTGCTGTCACAGGTCGTCATCATGGTGGCCTTGGTGTGCATGTCGATGACCGATCCGCAAGTGTCCCTGGCTCCCGTAGTGTGGTGTGCGGTGGCGGTGGCTTTTGCATCGGCCACGCAGGATATTGCGCTCGATGCTTTCCGTATCGAATCGGCCGATGTGCAGCACCAAGCGGCATTGGCGGCTACCTACCAAACCGGTTATCGATTGGCCATGATCTGGTCCGGTGCCGGTGCTTTGTGGATCGCAGCGCGGGCTGAAGTGCCTGCTGCGGTGGCGGGTGCGGCAGCTCCCTACCAACATGGGCCTTGGCAAATAGCCTATTTGGTCATGGGGCTCAGCATGTTGCCCGGTGTGCTGACAGTGCTTTTGTCGCGTGAACCGGTGGCAGCGCCTATCGCGCCGAGCAAGGGCGTCCGCCAATGGCTACAAGCTGCGCTGATTGCCCCTTTTGCTGATTTTTTCAAGCGCTATCGCTGGCAAGCCGCGCTGATATTGGGCTTGATCGCCTGCTACCGCATTAGCGATGTGGTGATGGGCATCATGGCCAACCCGTTTTATGTGGACATGGGCTTTAGCAAAGACGAGGTGGCTGCGGTGACCAAAGTCTATGGTGTCATCATGACCTTGGTCGGCGCTTTTGTCGGCGGTGCACTGGCGCTGCGCATGGGTGTCATGCGGGTGTTGATGCTGGGCGCTGTGCTGAGTGCCGTCACCAATTTGTTATTCGCCTGGCTCAGCACGCGCGGGCATGATGTGACTGCGCTGATCTGGGTGGTATCGGCCGATAACTTGGCTAGCGGCATTGCCTCTTCGGCTTTTATCGCCTACTTGTCATCCCTGACCAATGTGCAGTACTCCGCCACCCAATATGCCCTGTTCAGCTCCATGATGCTTTTGCTGCCCAAGTTTGTCGCAGGCTTTTCCGGTAAATATGTGGATGCGTTTGGCTATGCCGACTTTTTCAATTCCACCGCCTTGCTGGGCTTGCCGGTGCTGCTGCTGGTCTGGCTGGCCTCACGGGTGCGGACGCAAGCGCCAACGTCAACGCCAACACCAACACCAACGCCAATGCCACCCAGCGCTGATTGAGCGCACCGGCCACTCTCGCACGCGCCAAGAGGTTTACCCAACTTTACGTTGCCTACAAGGCGTAGGCATGCCTTGCCTGCAACACAGGACTAGACTTCTCGCATGACTCAACACCTTTTAATCATTGAAGACGACGCGCGCCTGGCCGGCATGGTGGTCGAATACCTGGAGCAAAACGCCTTCAAAGTCGGGCATGCGCTTACCGGGCAAAAGGGCCTGGATTTGCTGAGCAATAAGCTGTCGGCAAGCCCGGCATTTGACTTGGTGATATTGGATTTGATGTTGCCCGATATGGACGGCTTGGATGTGTGTCGCCGCATACGCGCACTTGAGGGTCCCCAATCGGGTACGCCGGTGCTGATGCTGACGGCCAAGGGCGACCCCATGGATCGCGTAATTGGCCTCGAAATCGGTGCCGACGACTATCTTCCCAAGCCCTTTGAGCCGCGTGAATTGCTGGCACGCATCCGCGCTATTTTGCGCAGAGGCAGCGTGGAATTGGCCAAACCCGGCGCCCAGAAAAACCTGAGTTTTGGCTCATTGGAAATTGATCGTAACGCCCGCAGCGTATCGGTGGCTGGACGGGTGTGCGAACTCACCTCCTACCAGTTTGATCTGCTGGTCGCCATGGCTGAGCGCGCCGGCCGGGTGCTGACGCGTGACCAGATCATGGAGGCGGTGCGCGGGCGCGAGTTGGAGGCTTTTGACCGCTCGATTGATGTGCACATGGGCCGCATCCGCGCGGCCATTGAGGAGGATGTGAAAGCGCCTCGTCGCATCCTGACGGTACGCGGCGTTGGGTATGTTTTTGCCCGCCAGCAGGATTGAGCGCGATAAAGGCGCCATGTTTTTTCAGAGGCTATACGTTCGCATTTGGGCCGCTATTGTGCTAGCGGTAGCAGTGCTCGCCTTTTTGGTGGGCTTGGCTTGGCGCATGAATGTGGAGCCACCCTTGCGCGAAGTCGTGGTGCGCAACCCGCAGGGCGAGGTGATAGGCCGCGGCAATGCGCGGCGTATGCATCCGCCGCCACCCGCGCCAGGTGAAGACCAAGCGGGCCCGCCCCCGCGTCCACACGAGAGGAATCCGAACGAAGCCGATGAGCGCCATGAGCGGCGAGGCCCACCTCCACCTTGGCGCGGTGGGCGCCCGCACGACGATTCGGACGATGAAGCCCACGGCCGCTTTGGCCGTGGCCCCGAATTCGTTGTGCAATTGGAAGATGGTCAAACCGTGCATTTGCATTTACCGCGCCCCCCGCGCAATAGTTGGTTTGCGCCCTTGGGGTTTTTTGGAACCTTGGCCTTGGTCGCGCTGGCAGTAGCCTTGGCGACCTACCCCATAGTGCGTCGGCTCACGCGTCGTCTG